>CAXTPG010000020.1:11619-48666 GCA_964246015.1 uncultured Acetobacteraceae bacterium | reverse complement strand
GTTCTGGCACCTTCTGTTTCGCTGGTTCGTTCGACCGTTTCGTCAACCCCGCCCCGTCCGCATGAAAGGCGGATGGGCACGCCCCTGCACCGCCCCGCATCCACGATGCGCGGCGCCGCAGGTGCCCGACCCTGGAGTCCTTCTGCGATGACCGACAAGATCGCCCGCTTCATTGCCGACCGCGCGCCCGCGACGCCCTGCCTCGTGCTGGATGTCGATCGCGTCGAGGAAAACTATCGCGCGCTCATCCGCGCCCTCCCGCTCGCGCACGTCTACTACGCCGTGAAGGCCAACCCGGCCGCCCCAATCCTGCAGCGCCTCGTCCGCCTCGGCAGCAGCTTCGACGCCGCCAGCTTCGAGGAGATCGAGTTCTGCCTCGACGCCGGCGCACAGGCCTCGCGCATCAGCTTCGGCAACACCATCAAGAAGGTGTCGGCCATCCGGCGCGCCCACGACGCCGGCGTGACCATGTTCGCCTTCGACAGCCACGAGGAGCTGCTGAAGCTCGCCGAGCACGCCCCCGGCAGCAAGGTCTACTGCCGCCTCCTTGTCGAGAACGACGGCGCCGAATGGCCCCTGTCGCGCAAGTTCGGCACGACCGTCGAAACCGCCCGCGACCTCATGATCGAGGCGCGTGACCTCGGGCTCGACCCCTACGGCCTGTCCTTCCACGTCGGCAGCCAGCAGACGACGACCGGCAGCTACGAAACCGCCATCGGCCGCGTCGGCATGCTCTTCACCGACCTCAAGGCCGCCGGAGTCAACCTCCGCATGGTCAACCTCGGCGGCGGCTACCCCGTCCGCTACCGCGACGAGATCCCCGGCATCGACCGCTTCGCCGACGCCATCATGCGCGCCATGACCGAGCATTTCGGCAACGCCCTGCCCGAAATCCTCGTCGAACCCGGCCGCTTCCTCGTCGGCGACGCCGGCGTCATCTGCGCCGAGGTCGTCCTCGTCTGCCGCAAGGGCAAGGAAGACCCCATCCGCTGGGTCTACCTCGACATCGGCCGCTTCGGCGGCCTCGCCGAAACCGAAGGCGAGTCGATCAAGTACCGCTTCGAAACCGCCCATGACGGCGAGGCCACCGGCCCCGTCGCCATCGCCGGTCCCACCTGCGACGGCGCCGACATCCTCTACGAGAAGTCCAACTACCGCCTCCCCCTCGCCCTCCGCTCCGGCGAGCGCATCCAGCTCATGTCGACGGGCGCCTACACCACCACCTACGCCAGCCAGCGCTTCAACGGCTTCGCCCCCCTCGCCGAACACTACATTTGACCGCCGATGACCCCCCTCCCTTCTTCAGGGAGGGGTTGGGGGTGGGTCGCCTCACGCGCTAGGCTCCGCACCATGGACCCCACCACCCTCGACGCCCTCGCCGCCTCCGTCCCCGACGGCGCCCTCCTCGCCCTCCCCCCCGACAACTCCCTCACCCCCGCCGCCTTCGCCCGCGCCCTCGTCCGCCGCGGCGCCCGCAACCTCCGCCTGCTCGGTGTCCCCGTCAGCGGCTACGCCACCGACCTGCTCATCGGCGCCGGCTGCGTCGCATCCGTCCAGACCAGCGCCGTAACCCTCGGCGAGGCCGGCATGGCCCCCCGCTTCACCGCCGCCGTCGCCGCCGGCACGATCGAGGTCGTCGACGCCACCTGCCCCGCCATCCACACCATGCTCCAGGCCGCCGAGAAGGGCGTCCCCTTCATGCCCCTCCGCGGCGTCCTCGGCAGCGACCTCGTCCCCCACCGCCCCGACTGGATCGTCCACCAGAACCCCTTCAGCCCGACCCCCGATCCCATCCTCCTCCTCCCCGCCCTCTCGCCCGACATCGCCGCCTTCCACGCGGTCATGGCAGACCGCGCCGGCAACGTCTGGGTCGGCCGCCGCCGGGAACTCGCCACCCTCGCCCACGCCAGCCGCCGCGTGCTGGTCACCGTGGAACGCATCGTCGACGCCGACCTGCTCGAAGACGAACGCCTCGCCCCCGGCACCATCTCCGCCACCTACGTCGACAGCGTCGCCATCGCCGCCCACGGCTGCTGGCCCATCGCCCTCCTGGACGAATACGGCGCCGACGCCGACCACATGCGCGTCTATGCGAAGGCCGCCCGAACCGAGGCCGGCTTCCGCGACTACCTCGCGGCGCACGTGTTCGGCCCCCGGGCGGCGGCCGCCGAGTGATCCAGCCCGAGGAACGCCTCGCCGCCGTCCTGGCCCGCCTCATCCTGGACCCCGCGGCCCCCCCCGCCCGCCACATCGCCGTCGGCGCCGCCAGCCCCATCCCCGCCGCCGCCTGCTGGCTCGTCCGCGCCCTGGGCCACGACGTCCGCCTCTCCCTCCTGCACAAGCGCACCGGCAACCCCTTCACCGAAGGCTCGCGCGAATTGTTCGACCTCGCCGGACAGGGCCGCATCGACCTCTTCTTCCTCGGCGGCGGACAGATCGACGGCGCCGCCAACATCAACCTCGTCGGCACCGGCGACTGGCCCGGCCGCACCGCCCGCTTCCCCGGCAGCTTCGGCTCCGCCTTCATGTACCTCATGACCCCCCGCACCATCCTCTTCCGCGAGGAGCACAGCCGCCGCGTCCTCGTCCCCCGCGTCGACGTCGTCAGCGCCCCCGGCACCTCCCCGCCCGAAATCTTCCGCCGCGGCACCGCGCAGGCCCTCGTCACCGGCCGCTGCACCTTCCGCTTCGACCCGGCCCGCGCCCGCTTCGCCCTCGACACCATCCACCCCGGCCAGACCGAAGCCGACGTGGCCGAACACACCGGCTTCGACTACGACGCCGAAACCCCCCAAGGAACGCCCGACCCGACCGACGCGGAACTCGCCCTGCTCCGCGGTCCCGTCCACGCCGCCATGGCCGAAACCTACCCCGATTTCTGCGTGCGGGTCTGGCGCACCGCCTGACCACCTTGCCCCCACCCCCCGCATCCGCTAAGACCCCCGCCGCGCTGGCACCCCTGGAGGCCGGCGCTTTCGCAGTTTGGAGCACACCATGGCCACTTTCACGACGATCGAGGCCGAGGCGCGCGAGCGGGCAGGTAAGGGGGCGGCACGCGCATCTCGGCGGGCAGGAAAGGTTCCTGCCGTCATCTACGGCGCAAAGGAAGCGCCGACCCTCCTCCAGATCGAGCCCAAGCTCGTCCTGAAGGAGCTGCAGCGCGGCGGCTGGCGCTCGCGCCTCTACCAGGTCGACGTCGCCGGGACCCCCGCCCGCGCCCTGATGCGCGAGGTGCAGTTCCACCCCGTCACCGACGTCCCCATCCACGTCGACTTCCAGCGCCTCGCCCCCGGGCAGCGCATCCGCGTCGCCGTCGCCGTCCACTTCAGCAACGAAACGACGTCCCCGGGCCTCAAGAAGGGCGGCGTCCTGAACATCGTCCGCCACACGGTCGAAGTCCTGGCCGACCCCGACACCGTGCCGGAAAGCTTCATGGCCGACCTCGGCACGCTCGACATCAACGACAACGTCCGCTGGTCGGACCTTTCGGGGACCGAGAACGTCGCCCCGGTGATCGCCGGCCGCGACTTCGTCATCGCGACCGTCGCCGCACCCACCAAAAGCGCCGAGCCCGCCGCCGACCCCAACGCCCCCGCCGCGGCCGCGCCCGCCAAGGGCACCAAGGCCCCGGCCAAGCCCGCCGCCAAGAAGTAGCCGTGCTCCTCTGGGTCGGGCTCGGCAACCCCGAGCCCGGCATGGCCCGGAACCGCCACAACATCGGCTTCATGGCCATCGACGCCATCGCGCGCCGCCACGGATTCTCCCCGTGGCGGAACCGCTTCAAGGGCCTGGTGAGCGAGGGTACGGTCGGCCGCGAACGCATCCTGGCGCTCAAACCCATGACCTACATGAACGCCAGCGGCGAAAGCGTGCAGCCCGCCTGCGCCTTCTTCAAGCTGCCGCCCGGCGCCATAACCGCCTTCCACGACGAGCTGGACCTGGCCCCCGCCAAGGTCCGCGTGAAGCGCGGCGGCGGCGCGGCCGGCCACAACGGCCTGCGCAGCATGGACCGCATCCTCGGCACCCCCGAATACTGGCGCGTCCGCCTCGGCATCGGCCACCCCGGCGACAAGGCCCGCGTCCACGGCCACGTCCTCGGCGACTTCGGCAAGGACGACCAGCTCTGGCTCCCCACCCTCCTCGACGCCGTCGCTGACGCCGCCCCCCTCCTGGCCGAAGCGCAGCCCGAATCCTTCATGACCCGCGTCGCCCTCCTGACCGCTGACCTCAAAGGAAACGCCTGACATGGGCTTCAACTGCGGCATCGTCGGCCTGCCCAACGTCGGCAAGAGCACCCTCTTCAACGCCCTCACCGCCACCGCCGCCGCCCAGGCCGCGAACTACCCCTTCTGCACCATCGAACCCAACGTCGGCCGCGTCGCCGTCCCCGACCCGCGCCTGGTCAAGCTGACCGAGATCGGCAAGTCCAAGACCACCGTCCCCACTAGCCTCGAATTCGTCGACATCGCCGGCCTCGTCCGCGGCGCATCCCGCGGCGAGGGCCTCGGCAACCAGTTCCTCGCCAACATCCGCGAGGTCGACGCCATCATCCACGTCCTCCGCTGCTTCGAGGACGGCGACGTCACCCACGTGGAAGGCAGCGTCGACCCCATCCGC
Organism: uncultured Acetobacteraceae bacterium; assembly: GCA_964246015.1. Taxonomy (GTDB): domain Bacteria; phylum Pseudomonadota; class Alphaproteobacteria; order Acetobacterales; family Acetobacteraceae; genus JBBROS01. The sequence goes on along the minus strand of CAXTPG010000020.1, from coordinate 44,049 downwards.
GACGCGGAAACGGTGGAGACCGAGCTGATGCTCGCCGACCTCGACAGCCTCGAACGCCGCCTCCCCGCCCTCCAGAAGAAGGCCCGCGGCAACGACCGCGAAAGCGCCGCCCTCGTCGCCCTCATGGAACCCATCGTCGAGGCGCTCCAGGCCGGCCGCCCCGCCCGCACCGCGATCCCCGGGGACCAGGTCGAGGCCGCCAAACGCCTCCAGCTCATGACCAGCAAGCCCGTCCTCTATGTCTGCAACGTCGAGGAATCCGCCGCCGCCGCCGGCAACGCCTTCAGCGCCCGCGTCGCCGAACGCGCCGCCGCGGAAGGCGCCGGCGTCGTGGTGGTCAGCGCCGCCATCGAGGCCGAAGTCAGCCAGCTTCCGGAAACCGACCGCGCCGAGTTCCTCGAAGGCCTGGGCCTCGCCGACAGCGGCCTCGACCGCGTCATCCGCGCCGGCTACGCGCTTCTGGGCCTGGTCACCTACTTCACGGTCGGCCCCAAGGAAGCCCGCGCCTGGACCATCGTCGCCGGAACCAAGGCCCCCCAGGCCGCCGCCGTCATCCACAACGACTTCGAACGCGGCTTCATCGCCTGCGAGACCATCGCCTACGACGACTTCGTGACCCTGAAAGGCGAAGCCGGCGCCAAGGAAGCCGGCAAGATGCGCGTCGAAGGCCGCGACTACGTCGTGAAAGACGGCGACGTCCTGCTGTTCCGCTTCAACGTCTGACCCCGGCCAACCCCCTCACTCCGCCGCCAGCAGCACCGCCTCCGCCCGCATCCACACCGCCGTGTCGTGGAACACGGCGCCCCCGGCCGGCAACGCCGGCTCGTCCGACGTCAGCACGTTGATGCCGTGCTGCACGCCGCCGAAGGCTTCGCCGGGCCAGATGCTCTCGACGACCACCGTCCCGCGCGTCTGCCCCGGCACCACTCGCGCATGCAGCACCACCTCGCCCCGGGCATTGCCCAGGCGGATCAGCCCGCCATCCGCCACGCCGAACGCCGCCGCGTCCTCGGCGCTGATCAGCGCCTGCGGGCGGCCCTCGCGCGTGCGGGCCGTGGGCGTCTCGGTGAACGTCGAGTTCAGGAACTGCCGGGCCGGCGCCGCGACCAGGCGCAACGGCCGCTCCGCCGTCGCCTGGTCCGTCAGCGGCGCATAATCGGGCAGGGGCGGCAGCCGCCCCTCCGCATCGCCCATCGCGCGCCAGTCCGCCCGGAAGTGGAACTTGCCGTCCGCATGCCCGAACCCGTCGAGGAAATGGGCCCGTTCGAACGGAAGCTGCACATCGAGCCACCGTTGCGCCGTCAGCGCCTCCGCCGAACAATAGCCGGACGCCGCCAGCGTCGCATCCGCAAGCTCCAGCGCCGTCATCCGGAAGCTGGGATGATCGAGCCCGAACCGGTGCGCCAGGGCGCAGACCAGGTCGTGGTTGGACCATGCCTCGCCCGGCGGATCGATCAGCCGGCGGCCGATCTGGATGTGGCTGTGCCCACCGGCCTGATAGATGTCGTCGTGTTCCAGGAACATCGTCGCCGGCAGCACGATGTCCGCGGTGGCCGCGGTCTCGGTCATGAAGTGCTCGTGCACGACGGTGAACAGGTCGTCCCGCATCAAGCCCTGGCGGACGCGGTTGCTGTCGGGACAGACGGAGGCGGGGTTGCCGCTCTGGATCAGCAGGGCATGGACGGGGGGGCCGCCATGCAGCGCCTCCGGGTCGTTGTTGAGGATGCTGGCGATGCGGCTCATGTCCAGCTCGCGGATCGCCGGGTCGCGGAGCGCGGTGCCCTCGATGAGGGACTTGTCCCAGCTGTAGATGCCCTTGTTGCCGAACAGCGCGCCGCCGCCCTCGTGCCGCCACGCGCCCGTCACGGCGGGCAGGCACGAGACGGCGTGCATCGACGCCGCCCCGTTGCGGCCGCGCGTGAAGCCGTAGCCGCATCGGATGTAGGCGCGGGGCGTGGCGTTGTACAGGGCGGCGAAGGCCTCGATCTGCTCGACCGGAAGGCCGGTGATGTCGGCCGCCCAGGCGGGGCCGCGGGTGACCAGATGCGCCTCGAGCGCGGCCGGGTCGTCGGCGTATTCGGCCATGTAGGCGCGGTCGGCGTGGCCGTCGCGGAAGGCGCAGTGCATGACGGCGCACGCCAGGGCGGCGTCGGTGCCGGGCCGCAGCGCCAGGTGCATGTCGGCGACCGCCGCGGTCCCGGTGCGATACGGGTCGATGACGACCAGCTTCGCCCCGCGCTCCTTCCGCGCGCGCGTCACGTGGGCCATGACGTTGACCTGGGTCGACACGGGGTTGGTGCCCCACAGCACGTTCAGGTCGGCCACCGCCATCTCGCGCGAATCCGAACCGCTCAGCCGGCCGCAACCCGCCGTCCAGCCGGCGGTCGCGATGGTGCTGCAGATCGTCCCCTTCCGGCCGGACCACCGCATTGCGTGCCGCAGGCGGAAGACGCCGTCCCGGTGCACGAGCCCCATGGTGCCGGCCGAGCTGTAGACCCAGCAGGACTCGCTGCCATGCCGCGCGGCCGCTTGGCTGAACCCGGCGACCACACGGTCGAGCGCCTCCTCCCAGCCGATCCGGCGGAACCCGCCGCCCCCCTTCGGCCCGGTCCGCACCATCGGATACAGGATGCGGTCGGGGTGATGCACCCGCTCCGCGTAGCGGGACACCTTGTTGCAGATCACGCCCATCGTGTACGGGTTGTCCGCCCCGCGCACGGCCCCGATGGTCTTGCGGTCGATCACCTCGACATCCAGCGCGCAGGTGCTGGGACAGTCATGGGGGCAGACGGAGGCGCGGATCTCGGGCACGCGGTAAACCCTCGTTCGCAATTGTGCAGTGCACGCTAACCCGATCGGACGCGGCGGCACAACGACGGATACCGGCTGCCCAAGACGCCCGAGGCCGTAACGCCCACCCCGTCGCGGCCGAAGCCACCCGGCATGTCCCCAACACCGGCAAACCGGTGGCACGTCCTGCCACCCGGTCTCCTGCACCCCTCCCTCCTCATCGCCAGGGCGGGCGGCGGCGCGCTCGCCGGCCGCGTGCGGCGCTTCGTGGTCCGGCGCCTGTACCAGCACCTCGCACTCGCCTACCCGCTGCAGGACTGGACCACGATGAACTACGGCTACGCCGCCGTGCCCAATGAGCCGCCGCTCCCGGTCGCGGCGCCCGAGCAGGAGCGCAACGGCAAGCTGCTCTACGCCAGGATCGCGGCGTCGGGCCGCCGCGGGCCGGCGCTCGCCGGGCTGGATGTGCTGGAGGTCGGAAGCGGCCGGGGCGGAGGGGCGGCATTCGTCGCAGAGGCGTTCCGGCCGGCCCGATACCTCGGGCTGGACGTGGCGGCAGCCTCCGTGGCGCTCGCGGCGTCCCGGTACGGGCACGCGCCGAACCTGTCCTTCATGCAGGGCGATGCCGAGGCGCTGGCGGTCCCCGACGCAGGGTTCGACATCGTGCTGAACATCGAGAGCGCGCATTGCTACGCCTCGGTCCCCCGCTTCGTCGCCGAAGCGGCCCGCGCGCTGCGGCCGGGCGGGGAGCTGCTGTTCGCCGGGTTCGTGGCGGCGGGCCCGGCGCAGGACCGGCTGCTGGCGGCGTTGGCGGGCGGCCCGCTGGCGTTGGCCCGGGTGGATGACATCACGGCCAACGTCGTCCTGTCCCTGCAGCAGGACGAGGCGCGGAAGCGGGCCATGATCGCCCGCGCCGTGGGTCCGCTGCTCCGCAGCTTCGCGACCGGCGCCTATGCGATGGAGGGCACGGCCACGCGCCTCGCGCTGCAGGCGGGGCGGACGCGGTACCTCGCCGCGGTGCTGACGAAGCCCTAACCCAGCCGGATTTCGAGCCGCGTGTAGCCGGGATAGATCCGGCCACGGTTCCAGCCGCGGCGCACGACCCGGAACCGGCCACCCAGCGCCATGAGTCCGGACAGCACATGCCGCGTTTCCGCCAACGCCAGGCCGGTCCCCAGGCACGCATGCGGCCCGGCGCCGAACGGAAGCCGGCGGAGCGCGGGCGGAACCACCCGGTCGAGGTCGAAATGGTCGGGGTCGGGAAACCGCTTCCCGTCGCGCATGATGTTGCGGAAGGCCACCAGCACCCGGTCCCCCGCGCGGAACCGGTGGCCGCCCACGTCGCAATCCACCGCCACGGCACGCAGCACGACGTTCGACGGGGTGACGACCCGATACGCCTCGTCGATCGCCGCATTCAGGCGGCCCGGCTCATCGGCCAGCCGCGGGAACGCGCCGCTGTCGATCAGCACCGCGACCATCCGCGGCAGGCCATAGGTGATCAGCTCGGTGGCGCCCACCATCACGACCGCGACCAGGCCCTCCACGTCCTCGTACGGCAGGCCGCCCGACCGCAGCACCTGCGTGACGGACCGCGCCGACCCGTCATCCCGCTCGTAGCTGCCGCGGATATGGGCCGACAGCCGGGCGACATAGGCGCGCGCCCGGGCCGCATCCGCCGGGGACAGCGCGCGGCGCCGGATCCCGGCAAGCGACATGATCTCGGTCGCGAGCAGGAAGATGTCGTCGTACGCGGCGGCGGCGTCCTCGGGGCGGAAGCGGACACCCACCAGCGCGCAGGCCATCGCGCCGCCGTACTGGCGCATGAAGGCGGCGAAATCCACCGTCAGCCCGGCCCGAAGGTCGGCCTGCAGGCGGTCGACCAACGGGCCGGTCGCCTCCGGGATCACGCCCTCGACGAACCGGGGGGAGAACACCTCCGTCAGGCGGCGCTTCAGCACCAGGTGCTCCGGCCCGTCCATGTTGATCAGCGCACGCGGCCCCAGCACCCGGGTGATCATGTGGCCGAAGCTGCCGGGCTGGTGGGAGTTGAAGCGGTCGCCGTCGGTCAGGATCGCGCGCGCGACCTCGGCATCGTTCACCACGACGCCGATGCCCGGCAGGCGCACCACGTCCCCCATCCGCCGGACCAGGCCGAGCAGCGCGAACACCAGCGGGCGGTTCACGAACGCCAGCCACGCCTCCCGCCGGCGGGCGCGCGCGGGCGTGCCGGCACGCATCAGACGCGCCGCCGGGCATAGGCCAGGACCGCGCCGGCCGTGCACACCGCCGCCAGCAGCCCGAGCCACGCGGCCTCGGTCCACGCCCGCCCGTCGGCGCCGCGCAGCAGCACGTCGCGGGCCGCGCGGACGAAATGCGTCAGCGGCAAGGCCTCGCCGATCCAGCGCGCCCAGCGGGGCATGCCCTCGAACGGGAACACGAAGCCGGACAGCAGCATCGAGGGCAGATACAGGAACACGGCCGCCTGCATCGCCTGCATCTGCGTCCGCGCCAGGGCGGAAACGGCGAAGCCCACGGCAAGATAGGCGGCAGCCGTCAGCACCGTGGCCACCAGCAGCACGGGCAGGCTGCCGCGGACCGGCACGTCGAACAGCGCCCAGGCGAGCAGCACGACGATCCCGCCCTGCGCGATGCCGAACACCAGGTAGGGCGCCAGCTTGCCGAAGGCCGTCGTCGCCGCGCCCACCGGGGCGGAGGCGAGGCTCTCCCACGTCCCCTGCTCCCGCTCCCGCGCCAGGGTCAACGCGCCGAGCATGAGCATGCTGATCATGATGACCGCGCCGGCCAGGCCCGGCACCACCGCCCACGCGGTGCGGCCCTCGGCGTTGTAGCGCCATTCCACGTCGATGCGCGGGCCGCCGCCCAGGTGCTCGGCGGCGATCACCCGTTTCAGGAACGCGACCTCCAGCGCGCCCAGGGCGGGGCGCACGGCGGCCGGGTCTGCGGCGTCGGCGATGACGCGGGCCAGGGGCCGCGCCGGCCCGTCCCCCGTGGGCGGGCCCGACAGCTCGATCGCGACCAGCGCCGCCCCGGCCTCCACCATGCGTTCGGCGCTGCCCGCGGGCAGATCGGCCGCAACGACGCGGAAACGGCCGGTTTCGGCAATGACGGCCAGAAGGCCGGGCGTGGTCTCGCCGGCGATGGCCAAGGGCAGGTCGTGGGGATCGAGGTTCACGGTGGCGCCGAACAGCACCAGCTGCAGCGCCGGGACACCCACCAGCAACGCGCGGGAGACGCGGTCGCGCGCGATGAACAGCCACTCCAGCCAGACGATGGCGGCGAACTGGCGCCACGGCCTCATGGCCAGGGCCCGTGCAGCAGGGCCTGGGCGGCGTCGTCCAGGCTGGCGGCGGCGGGCAGGACCGCAAGCCCGTGCCGCGCCGCAAGGGCAGCGACCTGGTCCCCGGCCCCGTGACGGGTGACGACACGCAGCATGCCCGCGCTGGGATAGGCGGCGTCGATCCCGGGGGTCGCGAGCGCGTCCGTGGCCGCACGCGAAGGGTCCGGCCCGTCCAGCAGCACGGTCTGCGCGCCCGAACGGCGGATCACCTCGGCGACCGTCCCCTGCGCTCGCACGCCGCCCTCGACGAGGAAGGCCAGGCGCGTGACGCGTTCGGCCTCGGCCAGATCGTGCGTGCTGACGACGATCGCGACGCCCTGGGCCGCCAGGTGCAGGATGTGGCGCCACACCTCCTGCCGCGCCGCGGCGTCCAGGCCCACGGTCGGCTCGTCCAGCAGCAGCAGGTCGGGATCGTGGATCAGCGCCGCCGCGAACCCGGCACGGCGCGCCCAGCCGCCGGAAAGATGGGCCACGCGGGTGCGGGCATGGGGAACGAGGCCGAAGCGGTCCAGCGTGCGATCGACCGCGGCCGCGTTCCGCACGTCGAACAGCATGGCCCGGACGCCCAGGTTCTCGGACACCGTGAGGTGGGCATGAAGCGCCTGGCCCTGCGGCAGATAGCCGATGCGCCGCCGTGCCTGGGCCGGGCAGAGCCCGAAAACGCGACGCCTGCCGGCGTCCGGCTGCAACAGCCCCGAAAGGATGCGGAGGATCGTGGTCTTGCTGCCCCCGTTGGCGCCGACCAGGCCGAACACCTCGCCGGGATGGACCACCAGGTCGAACCCGTGCAGCACGCGCCGGCCGCCATAGGACTTGGCGATCCCCTCGCACAGGACGGCAGGCGCGTCAGGCATGGGCATAGCGGAAACCGCCGAACATGTGGGCCGTCGCCTCCGCGCCCAGGGCGGTCAACGTCTCGCCGGGCTGCATCGCCGCCCGGTGCCGGGCAAGGGCCAGCCAGATCGCGGCGGAACCGGTGTTGCCCAGCGTGCGGCCGGTGTTGACGACCCGGCCGGGCGGCAGGGCAAGCATCTCGGCGCAGAGCGTGTCCATGCGGCCATTGGCCTGGTGGGGCAGCGTCCAGTCCGACCGGGCAATGCCGGCCTCCGTCGCGGCGCCGTCGCAACGCTCCAGCAAGGCCCGGCCGGACCGGCGGATGGCACGGAAATCGTGCTCGAACTCGACGACCCCCCCCCCCCCCCCCGCCCCCGCCCCCGCCCCCGGGCGCGTCGGAGCCGCCCATGCGCATGGAAAGGCCGGTGGCACGCCCGCCGCCCATCTGCCCATGGAACACGTGCGAAAGCCGCGGCCCCGGGCGGCCATCCTCCCGCCCAAGGATGATCGCCCCCGCCCCGTCGCCCATCTGCAGCAGGTTCACGAGCTGCCCGGAGTCGGTCGCCGCCCGGCGCGGATCGAAATGGACGGAACCGGTCTCCGACCCGACGATGGCCACCGGCCCCGACCCGGCCCGCACCAGGCACAGCGCGAAGACGAGCGCATTGGCAAAACCGGTGCAGGCCTGCCGCAGCTCCACATAAGGACCGTCGTACCCCAAAATGGCGGCGACCTCCGCCGCGTTCGACGGCAGCGGGGTCGACGGCGTCGCGGTATGGGCGATGAGGTACGCCAGGCCGGCAGGCGCCAGCCCGGCTTCCGCCAGGGCCTCGCGCAGCGCCCCGGCCGCCAGCTCGGGGTTGCGGTGACCGGGCCGCGGCGGCTCGACCGGATGGTCGAACGGGCGGCAGATGTGGCGCGTCCCCACGCCCAGGCCGCGCGCCACCGCGTCGGCCCGGCGGCCCAACCGCAGCCCGAACCGGCGCTCGACCAGCGCCACGAGCGCCGCCGTCGGCACCGCATCGCCCGGAAGCGCGGCGCCCATGCCCAGCACGCGCAGCGGCGTCGGGTCCGACCAGACCGTCATCGCAGCCGCATCAAGCGAACAGCCGGGCAGGGCTGACGCGCAGGCGGGCGAACAGCCGGTCCGGGTCGACGCCCATGTCCTCGAACGCGGCGGCGCGGAGCGCCAGGACGTCGACAAGGCCGCAGCGGGTCCGCACCGCGGCCTCCCGCAGCGCCCCCGGGTGGCCCAGTTCCCGGGCGAGGCGGCGGGAGACGCGGACATGGCCCGCTTCCTCGTGCCGGATGCGGCTGAAGACCGCGTGGACGCGCGGCTCGCGCGCCAGCGGCCGCCCGCCGGCAAGCATGGCGGCGACGATGGTGCACACCCCGCTGTCCAGCGCGGCGATGCTGCCCAGATGCCGCCCCGCGTCGTCGGAGGCGAGGCCGTGATAGAACCCGACCAGCGCCCGCCGCAGCGCATGGTCGCGCACCGGCGGCGGCAGCGCGTCCCGAAGGCCGCGCAGCAGATCCTCGTGCACCGCCTCCTCGGCCGCGATCGCCGCGAGCGCCGCCGACGTCGCGGCCTCCGCCCTCGTATCCGCCAGGCGCTGAAACGCTAGGGCGGCCGATTCCTCCCCGCACGCGAACACCTGCATCACCTCGGCCATCGCGAAGGCCGCGCGCGATCCGAGTTGCAGCGGCGCCGCCCCACGCTCCTCCGGCCCGGCAGCCCTGAGCGCGCCGGGCAGACGGAAACAGACGTGCCGCACGGGGAATGCGCCCGTCAGCCCCGCGGTTCGGAGAACTTCGGCACCAGCGGCCAGTTGCGGTCGCCCGCGCGGATGTTGCCGGGACGGTCGATGTCCCAGACCTGCTGCGCGACGACGTTGTTGTTCAGATACAGGTGGTCGTTGACGACCGCGAACTGCGTCGGGTCGATGTCCGCGATCCCCCCGCGGGAGATCGCGAAGGCGCAGAACCCGCCGAATTGCGGCGTGTAGCGGTCCGGCGTCGCCTGGAACGCCTGCCGATGCTCGACGGACGCGAACCGGTAGGTCACGCCCTGGTGCTGCGCCGTGATGTCCGGGCGGCCCGCGACCGGTTTGTTGTCGCTGAAATACGCGACGGGATCGTAGCCCTTCACCGCCACGCCCTGCGCGACGTTGATCGGGGAAACCGGCTCCGTCTGGCTGACGGAGCCATAGGTCGCGCAGCCGGCGACGGCGACGGCGGCAGACAGGGCAAGGGCGCGTGCGAGGGTGGCGAGGGTCGCCATGGCGTGGGTCCTTCGATCGGTGGGATCGACCATTGATGCGACGGCCAAGCGCCGCCGGTTACAGGCCCGGGCGCCACGGCCAATGCACGCAAGCGTGTGCTGAATCGCGCGCCGGCGTGTCACTGCGCGCCGCCCGGCCGCGAAGGGGCGTCCATGGCCATGCCGTCCGACGGAGGACTCCCGCCTTGAACCCGACCCGGCTCGACCGCATCCTGCGCCTGCTGACATGGCCCGCGGCGCTCTACATCGCCTATATCCTGCTCTGGTACGAGCAGTACAAGCTCACCGGCCATCCCGGCAGCACGTCGCTGTTCACCACGCTGACCGACTGGCTGGGCTTCCCCGGGCACGAGAAGGCGATGCGCCTGGCGGTCGCCATCGCGGAGATCGTCGCATCCGTCCTGGTCGTCCTGCCATGGACGCGGCTGCTGGGCGCGCTGGGCGCGGCGGCGCTGATGGCGGGCGCGATCTTCTTCCACACCGTAAGCCCGCTCGGGATCGACCCCTACGGCGACGGCGGAAAACTGTTCTTCGAGGCCTGCCAGACCCTGGCCTGCGCGCTGTTCATCGTCGTCGTGCTTCGCGCCGAACTCCCGGCGCTGGCCCGGCGCCTGATACGGAAACGCGGTCCCTCCCCATGAGCCTGCCCGTCACGGGCCATGCCCCGGCCGTCCCGGCGCGCGACACGCGCGTCGACGTGGTGCGCGGCTGGATGCAGCTTACGATCTTCACCAGCCACGCCCAGGGCAGCTTCGCCGGCATGTGGCTGATCCACGGCGCCTGGGGACTCTCGGACAGCTCGGAGCAGTTCGTGCTCCTGTCCGGCCTGGCGCTCGGCAGCGTGTTCGCCCGCAAGCACCTGGTGGCCGGGTGGCGCCCGGCGGCGCTGGACATGCTGCGCCGGGCAGCCCGGCTGTGGCGGACGCACCTGGTGGTGATGGCGCTGTTCGGCGCCATGCTGTTCATGGTCGGCGCCTTCATCCCGGGCGAGGCCGAGGGATATGGCTGGGGCTACCTGACCGACCACCCGGCCCGGGCGGTGCTGGCGGCGGTGGCGCTGGTGTACCAGCCGTCGTACGTCGACGCGCTGTCGGTCTTCGTATGGTCGATGCTGGCCTTGCCCGGCTTCATGTGGGCCGTGGCGCGGGTGGGCGGCTGGGCGCTGATGGCGCCCGCGCTGCTCTGGGCGGCGGCGCAGACGGGCTGGCTGCCCTCCCCGGACGTGTCGGGCACCACGCCGCCGGGGTTCGACCCCGTCGCGTGGCAGGCCCTGTTCATGCTCGGCGCCTGGCTGGGCCGGCGCAAGCTGCTGCACGGCACGGCGCTGCCACGCCGCCCGTGGATGCTGCCCGCGGCGGGGCTGGTGCTGGCGGCGGGGCTGGCCATGCGGCTGCAGCAGCACGGCTTCCTGCCGGCCTGGACGCCGCCGCTCGGCCTCAGCTTCGACGAAAAGGCCATGCTGAGCCTGCCGCGGATCGTGCACGCGCTCGCGCTGGCCTATGTCGTCGCGCGGCTGATGCCGGCGGACGGGCCATGGGTGCGCCGGCCGCTGGCATTGTTGCTGGCCCGCGCGGGACGCCACTCGTTGCAGGTGTTCTGCGCCGGGCTGTTCCTGTCCTACGCGGTGTCGCTGGCGCTGCGGCTGCTGCCGGGATGGGCGGCGTGGCTGGACCCCGTCCTGATCGTGGGGGGGTGCGCGGCGCTGCTGCTGTGGCCCGCGGCGCTGGCCTGGCGGCCTCTATCCCCGGGCCACCCGCGGCACCTTCCGGCTGACGTAGCTCCGCCCCGGCCGCGCGCCTGACGTCCGGATGTCCGCGCCCGCCGTCCCCGGCTCGATCCGCGGCTCGTGCGGCCCGGCCCGCAGCACCGTCTCCGCAAACCGTCCGGCCGCGTCCGCCGCAATCTCGAACCGCGTATCCGTGTCGAACACCCGGATGCTCCCGATCTCCGCCTTCGTCACCTCGCCCAGCCGGCAGATCAGCGGGATCAGCCATTTCGGGTCGGCGTTGTTGCGCCGCCCGACCGAAATGCGGAACCACGCGCTGCCGCCCGCCCCCCGCTGCGGTTCCCGCTCCCGATACGCCGGCGCGGCCGCTGCCGGCGCCTCGCTGAAATCGTCCTCGGGCTTCGGCAGCCGCGCCCGCAGCACGCGCGCCAGCGCCGCGGCGATCCCCTCCGGCCCCACCCGCTCCAGCAACTGGCGGCCGAACGCCATCTCGTCCTCGCTCGCCGCTTCCGTCAGTAGGGGATCCGCCAGCAGCCGCTCCTGGTCGCGCTCGGCGATCAAGGCCGCACTCGGCGGATCGCTCCACCCTGCGTCCAGGTTGCCCGCCGCCAGCAGCTGCTCCGCCCGCCGCCGCTTCGCATACGGCACCAGCAGCACCGACGTCCCCTTGCGCCCCGCCCGCCCGGTCCGCCCGCTCCGATGCAGCAGCGTCTCCTTGTTCGTCGGCAGGTCCGCATGGATCACGAGATCCAGCTCCGGCAGGTCGAGCCCCCGGGCCGCCACGTCCGTCGCCACGCACACCGATGCCCGCCCGTCCCGCAACGCCTGCAACGCGCCCGTCCGCTCCGCCTGGCTCAGCTCCCCGCTCAGCGCGACGGCCGCGAAGCCCCGCCGCTGCAACCGGTCGTGCAGCCGCTTCACGCCCTCCCGCGTCGCGCAGAACACCAGCGACGCGCGGGATTCGAAATACCGCAGCACGTTCACCGCCGCCCGCTCCACGTCGTGCTGCGCCACCAGCACGGCGCGATACTCGATGTCGCTATGCGGCTCCCGCCGGTTCACGGTGTCGATCCGCAGCCCGTCCCGCTGATACCGCCGCGCCAACGCCGCGATCTCCTTGGCGATGGTCGCCGAGAACAGCAGCGTCCGCCGCTCCGATGGCGTCGCATCGAGAATGAACTCCAGATCCTCCCGGAACCCCAGGTCCAGCATCTCGTCCGCCTCGTCCAGCACGACCGCCTTCAACCCCGAAAGGTCGAGCCGCGACCGCTCCAGATGATCCCGCAGCCGCCCCGGCGTCCCCACGACGATATGACACCCCGCCGCCAGCGCCCGCTGCTCCGCCCGCGAATCCATCCCCCCCACGCACGAGGCGATCCTGGCGCCCGTGGACGCATACAGCCACTGCAGCTCCGCCTTCACCTGCATCGCCAGCTCCCGCGTCGGCGCGATCGCCAGCGCCAGCGGCGCTCCCGGCGGGGGCAACCGCTCCGCCTCCCCCAGCAGCGTCGGCGCCAGCGCCAGCCCGAACGCGACCGTCTTCCCCGACCCGGTCTGCGCCGAGACCACCAGGTCCCGCCCCGCCGCCTCCGCCGTCAGCACAGCCGACTGCACGTCGGTGGGTTCGAGATAGTCGCGCGCGGCAAGCGCCTGCGCGAGCGCCGGGTTCAGGTCTGGAAAGGGCATGACACCCATATGGCGTGTCGCGGCCCTGAAATGAAGCGTTGGTCGCGCGGGGCTGCATCCCTGCGCCCCACCCCATGCTCCCCCAAACCCCGCTTCGTGCTACACCACCCCCGCCATGACCATACTCCACGACATCGCCCGCCGCACCGACGCCTACTTCTCCCGCACCCGTGAGGTCGTCGAGCGCTTCGGCGACGCCACCGTCACCTACGCCGTCTTCCTCCGCCGCCCCGTCATCTCCGCCCCACGCCTCATGCTCGACTGGCTCGACAGCGTCGCCCGCGCCCGCAACACCAGCTTCGCCTACGGCATCCGCTTCCCCGAAGGCGCATGGGTCGGCGCCGGCGAGCCCATCGTCACCATCACCGGCAGCTTCGCCGCCCTCGCCGAAACCGAGACCCTCTTCCTCCAGAAGCTCGGCGCCGCCTGCGTCGCCGCCCACAACGCCTACCAGATGTGCGCCGCCCTCCCGCAGGCCGCCTTCCTCGCCATGGAAGCCCGGCACTGCGCCGGCGCCGAGATGCAGGCCCTCATGGCCTACGCCGCAGCCGTCGGCGGCGCCGCCGCCCAGCGCGAGGGCGCCCGCGGCTTCGTCGGCAGCTCCTCCACCCTCGGCGCCGCCGAGTTCGGCGCCACCGCCGGCCTCGGCACCATGCCCCACGCCCTCATCGGCTACGCCGGCTCAACCCTCCGCGCCGCCGAGATGTTCCACGAGGCCTGCCCGGACCAGGACCTCACCGTCCTCACCGACTACTTCGGCCGTGAGATCACCGACGGGATCGAAGTCTGCCGCCGCTTCCCCGACCTCGCCGCCCAGGGCCGCCTCGCCCTCCGCCTCGACACCCATGGCGGCCGCTACATGGAAGGCCTCGACCCCGCCTCCAGCTACGCCGTGCTCGACCGCCGCGCCCCCGGCGCCATCCGCCACTACCGCAGCGACACCGAGCTCCGCCACCTCGTCGGCACCGGAGTCAGCGCCGCCGCCATCTGGCGCATGCGCGAAGCGCTCGACGAAGCCGGCTTCCCCCGCGTCCGCATCGTCGTCTCGTCCGGCTTCGGCGTCGGCAAGTGCCGGGTCATGGCGGACACCAACGCCCCCATCGACGTCGTCGGCACCGGCAGCTTCATCCCCGACGACTGGCACGAGACCTACGCCACCGCCGACATCGTCGCCTACGACAACGTCCCCCGCGTGAAGGTCGGGCGCGAGTTCCTCCTGAGGCCAACCCCATGACCACCCCCACGCTTCGCATAGCCCTCGCCCAGCTCGACATGCACGTCGGCCAGGTCGACGCCAACCTCGCCCGCATCCGCGCCGCCCGCGCCGACGCCGCCGCCATGGGCGCCCACCTCGTCGTCACGCCCGAGTTCTCCATCGGCGGCTACCCGCCCGAGGATCTCGTCCGCAAGCCCGCCTTCGTCGACGCCTGCGAGGCCGCCATCGAAGCCCTCGCCCGCGACACCGAAGACGGCGGACCCGGCCTCGTCGTCGGCGGACCCTGGCGCGACGCCGGCCACCTCTACAACGCCGCCTACGTCCTCGACGCAGGCCGCATCCTCGCCCGCCGCGCCAAGCACGAACTGCCCAACTACGGCGTCTTCGACGAGAAACGGGTCTTCGACGCCGGCCCCAGCCCCGGGCCCGTCGCCTTCCGCGGCACCCGCATCGGCCTCATGGTCTGCGAGGACTTCTGGCTCCCCGCCGTCAGCGAAACCCTCGCCGAAAGCGGCGCCGAAATGCTCCTCAGCATCAACGGCTCCCCCTTCGAGGACGGCAAGGCCGCCCGCCGCATCGCCCTCGGCGTCGCCCGCATCGTCGAAACCGGCCTCCCCTTCGTCTTCCTCGGCCAGGTCGGCGGACAGGACGAGCTGGTCTTCGACGGCGCCAGCTTCGTCCTCAACAAGGACCGCAGCCTCGCCGTCCAGATGCCCCACTTCACCGAAGCCATCACCCTCACCGACTGGACCCGGCACAACGACCACCTCGTCTGCACCCCCCAGCCGCTCCCGCCCGAACCCGCCCGCCTCGACCTCATCTACCGCTGCATGATGCTCGGCCTCCGCGACTACGTGGACAAGAACCGCTTCCCCGGTGTCCTCCTCGGCCTCTCCGGCGGCATCGACAGCGCCCTCTCCGCCGCCGTCGCCGCCGACGCCCTGGGCCCCCACCGCGTCCGCGCCGTCATGCTCCCCAGCCCCTACACCAGCCAGCACAGCCTGGACGACGCCGCCGAATGCGCCCGCCTCCTGGGCATCGCCTGCGACACCATCCCCATCACCCCCGCGATGGCCGCCGTCGCCGACGCCCTCGCCCCCGTCTTCCGGGGCCACCAGGCCGACATCACCGAGGAGAACGTCCAATCCCGCCTCCGCGGCCTCACCCTCATGTCCATGAGCAACAAGTTCGGCGCCATGGTGTTGACCACCGGCAACAAGAGCGAGATGTCCGTGGGCTACGCGACCCTCTACGGCGACATGTGCGGCGGCTACTCGGTGCTGAAGGACGTCTACAAGACCACCGTCTTCGACCTCTGCCGCTGGCGCAACGCCCACACACCCCCCGGCGCACACGGCCCCCACGGCCCCGTCATGCCCGAACGCGTCATCACCAAACCCCCCAGCGCCGAGCTCAAGCCCGACCAGACCGACCAGGACACCCTCCCCCCCTACGAAACCCTCGACGCCATCCTCGAGGGCCTCGTGGAGGGCGAACGATCCGTCGACGCCATGGTCGAAGCGGGCTTCGACCGCGCCACCATCCTCCGCGTCTGGCGCATGCTCGACCGCGCCGAATACAAGCGCCGACAGGCCCCCCCGGGCGTCAAGATCACCCCCCGCGCCTTCGGCCGCGACCGCCGCTACCCCATCACCAACGGTTTCACGGGCCTGATCGCATGAGCTTCACCGTCCGCATCGTCGACCTCTCGGGCGACTCCGGCGACAACGTCCTCGAGGATATCGGCCCCTTCGCCACCCTCGACGACGCCAACCTCTTCGCCCGCCGCTACGTCCGCGACAGCGTCGAGCGCTGCCGGGCCGCGGGCATGGACGCAAAGGGCGTGCTCGACGCCTGGTTCGCCTTCGGCGAGGACGCATCCGTCCCCGAAGTCGGCGACCAGTCCTGGCGCAGCGCCACCGAACTGGCCGACTTCGCCGCCCGCCGCGCCGAACCCGTCGACCGCGACTGGCGCACCCTCGACCCGCGCCTGGGCGAAGGCGACGAGGACGAGGCGTGAAGCTGCGCTTCGCCCCCAGCCCGACCGGACTGCTGAACGTCGCCCACGCCCGCCTCGCCCTCGCCACCTGGCTGCTCGCCCGGCGCAACGGCGGCGCGGCCCTCCTGCGCCTCGACGACGCCGACGCCGACCGCACCCGCCCCGAGTACATCGACGCCATCCAGCACGACCTCGCCTGGCTCGGCCTCGACTGGGACGACACCATCCGCCAATCCGGCCGCCTGCCCCTCTACGCCGAAGCCGCCGACCGCCTCCGCGCCCTAGGCCGCCTCTACCCCTGCTTCGAACCCGACGAGGAGCTGAACGCCAAGCGCGAACAGCGCCAGCGCCGGGGCCAGTCCCCCATCTACGACCGCGCCATGCTGAAACTCACGCCCGAGCAGCGCGCCAACGCCGAAGCCGGCGGCAAGCGCCCCCATTGGCGCTTCCTCCTCTCCGGCGTCCCCGCCGAATGGGGCGACATGATCCTGGGCAGGCAGGAGGTGAAGCTCTCCGCCGTCAGCGACCCCGTCGTCATCCGCGCCGACGGCACGCCCTTGCACGCCTTCACCTCCGTCGTCGACGATGTCGACATGGGCATCACCCACGTCGTCCGCGGCGCCGACCAGGCGACCCTGACCGGCATCCAGATCGACATGATGGCCGCCCTCGCCGCCGGCGCGCCAAAGCGCCTGGTCCTGCCCCGCTTTGCCCACGTCCCACCCATGGCGGATCAGGCCGACCGGCGCGCCCACCCCACGCTCCGAAGCCTCCGCACCGACGGCATCGACCCGGCCGCCCTCGCCGGCACCCTCATCGCCCTCGGCACGAAGCAGCCCCCCATCGCCGAACCCCCGGCCAAGCTCGCCCCGCATTTCGACCTCACGCAGCTCTCCCCCAAGCCGCCCCGCTTCGACATCAAGCGCCTGCTCCGCGTGAACCGCCGCACCCTGCAATCCCTGGAGTTCGACGCCGTCCGCGACCGCCTTCCCCCCGCCGCCACCCCCGCCTTCTGGACCGCGATCCGCGGCAGCCTGGACCTGCTGCGTGAGGCCCGCGGCTGGTGGGACGTCGTCGCCGGCACGATCGTCCCGCCGCTGCTGGAGGACGAAACCACCTTCCTCACCCGCGCGCTGGAGTTCCTGCCCCCGGAACCCTGGGACGCCGAAACCTGGCCCGGCTGGCTCGCCACCCTCCGCACCGAAACCGGCCGCTCCGGCCGCGCCCTGCTGCTACCCCTCCGCCTCGCCCTGACCGGCGAAGACCACGGCCCCGAACTCGCGGACCTCCTGCCCCTGATGGGCCGAACCCGCGTCGCCGAACGCCTGAAACTCGCCGCCGCGTAGGGTGGGTCCTGAAACCCACCACCATCGCTCCCCCCCCTCACGGTCCCCGCGAAGCCGCCCCTACCGGAACCAAGCCGGCACCGTCGCCGGCCGGTCCTCCCGCGCCTTCGAAACCTCGCTCCCCCGGTTCTGCCGATACAGGCTCCGGAACGTCGCATAGGGGTCCAGCGCCCCCTTCTTGATGTTGTCCACCTGGTCCAGCAGCCGCTCCCGCGTATCCACGGCACCCAGCCCCAGCCGGCTCCACCCCAGCGTCTTGCTGCCCCCGAACGACGCATACGTCAGCGGGTCCAGCCCCGTCTGCGCCCCGAACCCGACCGCGTCCCGCGGATTGCTCGGCCCCAGCACCGGCAGGAACAGGAACGGCCCCTCGCCGACCCCCCACACCGCCAGCGTCAGTCCGAAATCCGTGTCGTGATCGGGATAGCCCAGGTCCGTCGCCACATCGAACAGCCCGCCCACGCCCGCCGTGCTGTTGATCACGAACCGCATCATCATGTCGCCCGCCTTGCGCGGATGACCCTGCAGCACGTCGTTCGCAAACGCCGCCGGCGTGCTGATGTTCGTCAGCACGTTGTGCAGCGGACGCCGCACCGCACCCGGCACCGCATACCGGTACGCGACCGCCACCGGCCGCAGCAGATACGTGTCCAACCCGTCGTTCACCGAATAAAAGAACCGGTTCGTCGGCTCGACCGGGTCGTTCAGCTCCCGATACTCCGCCACCGCATCCGCGTCCGTCGCAGGCGGCGCCGCGGCGCACGCCACGACAGACAACAACAGGCAGCCGAGCATCAGACGGGACAGCAGCACGGTTCGATCCTTCGACGCTTGGCCGAAAAGGCCATCATGTCCCGCACCCTCTCACGAATCCGGGATCGCGCCTACCCCGCCCCACACCGCACCACCCCGCACGGATCGCTCACTGGCTGCCCACCGCCCGCCGCAGCCCCACCGCCCGGTCCAGCACCAGCACCACCAGCATCGTCAGCCCCACCAGCACCGTCGACACCGCCGCCACCAGCGGATCCGTCCGCGACTCCACATACCGGTACAGCGCCACAGGCAGCGTCGAAAGCTGCGGCCCCACCACGAACAGGCTGATCACCACCTCGTCGAACGACACCAGGAACGTGATCGCCGCCGTCGCCACCACCCCCGGCAGCATCAGCGGCAACGTCACCCGCCGGAACACCCGACCGGGCGAAGCCCCCAGGCTCCGCGCCGCATCCTCGATCCCCGGCGGCAACGTCGCCAACGCCGTCGACAGCACCCGCACCGCATACGGCAGCGTGATCGTCAGATGTGCCAGCACCAGCCCCGTCCAGCTCCCCAGCAGCCCCGCCCCCACGAACACCGTCAGCAGCGCCAGCCCGATCACGATCGTCGGCAGCAGCAGCGGCGCCGTGATCAGCGCCATCAGCGCCTCCCGCCCCGGAAACCGCCACCGGTCGATCGCCAGCGCCGCCGGCAACCCGATCACCAGGCAGATCGCCGCGACACCCCCCGCCAGCACCAGGCTGTTCCACGCCGCCTGCATCAACCCGGCCTGGTTCACCATCGCCACATACCACCGCGTGCTCCACGACGGCGGCGGCCAAACCAGGTTGTTGGCCGAGCTGAACGACAGCGGCACCACCAGCAGCACCGGCGCCAGCAGGAACAGGAACAGCGCCAGCACCAGCGCCCGGTTCAGCCACCGCATCACGAGACCGCCCGCACGACGCGCCCATACGCCAGCAACGCCACGCCGAACACCGCCAGTACCACCACCGAAAGCGCCGCCGCCACCGGCCAGTTCAGCGTCACGATCGCCTGGTCGTAAATCTCCGTCGCCAGCAGGTTCACCCGCCCGCCCCCCAGCAGCTTCGGCGTGATGAAGCTGCTGACCGCCAGCACGAACGCCAACAGGCACCCCAGCAATATCCCCGGCAACGTCAACGGCAGCACCACCCGCCGGAACCGCGTCCACGGCGGCGCCCCCAGGCTCGCCGCCGCATCCTCCAGCGTCGGGTCCAGCCGCCCGAACCCCGCCAGCAGCGCCAGGATCATGTACGGCATCAAAATCTCCGTCAGCCCGATCACCACCCCCGTCTCGTTGAACACCAGCCGCCCCGGGCTGATCCCCACCGACCGCAACACGCTCGGCAGAAACCCCCGATCCCCCAGGATCACCAGCCACCCGTACGTCCGCACCACGGCCGAGATCAGCAGCGGCGCGATGCACACGACCACCAGCAGGTTCCGCCACCGCGCATCCGCCCGGTGCACGAACAGCGCCACCGGATAGCTCGCCAGCAGCGTCAGCACCGTGATCCCCAGCGACACCAGCACCGAATGCCACACCAGCTCCGCATAGAACCCGTCCGCCAGCACCCCCGCCCACGTCCCCCACGTGAATCCCGGTCCGATCCCCCCACCCGGCAAGGCCGGCCGGAACGACAACGAGGCAAGGCTGAGCACCGGGTACAGAAACGTGCCCACGTTCACCAGCAGCACCGGCAGAAGCAGGGCGGCAGGCCGGATCACGCCAAAAGCCCTCTCCCCTCGGGAGAGGGTTGGGTGAGGGCCGGCCGCCTGCCCCGAAGCGGGCCGTGTACGGGCGCCAGGCCCTCACCCAGGCCCTCTCCCGATGGGAGAGGGAGCTCGGCTACCCCGGAAACCACAACGTATCCTCCACCCGCCACCCCAGCGTCACCGCCTCCCCCACGACAGGCGCCACCACACCGGGCTGCGTATGCTGCTCCACCACCAGCACCGGCCCCCCCGCAACCTCCGCCTCCAGCGCCAGCACATCCCCCACATACGTCGTCCGACGGATCACCGCCGCCGCCGAGTTCCACCCCGCCTCCGCCGCCCCCACCCGGATCCGGTGCGGCCGGATCGCCAGCACCGCCGCCCCGTCCCCCCCGCCCGCAACCCGCACCACACCCGACCCCAGCGCCGCCACCCCGCCCGCGAGCACCACCGGCACCCGGTTCGTCCGCCCCACGAAATCCGCCACGAACAGGCTCGCCGGATGCTCGTAGATCGCGGCCGGAGTCCCCAGCTGCTCGATCGACCCGGCCCGCATCACCGCAATCCGGTCGCACATCGCCAACGCCTCCGTCTGGTCGTGCGTGACGAAGATCGCCGTGATCCCCAGGCGCTGCTGGATGTCCCGGATCTCCGTCCGCATCTCGTCCCGCAGCTTCGCATCGAGGTTCGAAAGCGGCTCGTCCAGCAGCAATATGCTCGGCTCGATCACGAGCGCCCGCGCCAGCGCCACCCGCTGCTGCTGCCCCCCGGACAGCTCCCGCGGCCGCCGCGCGCCCAGATGCCCCAGCCGCACCAGCTCCAGCGCCCGCCCCACCCGCTCCCGGATCGCCGCCCGCGGCACGTCCCGCATCTCCAGCCCGAACGCGACGTTCCCCGAAACCGTCATGTGCGGAAACAGCGCATACGACTGGAACACGATCCCCATGTCCCGCCGGTGCGACGGCAGCGCCGTCACATCCCGCCCCGCCACCACGATCCGCCCTGACGTCGCCGGCGTCAGCCCGGCGATCATCCGCAGCGTCGTGGTCTTGCCGCAGCCCGAGGGCCCCAGCAGCGCCACCAGCTCCCCCTTCTCGACCGCAAGATCGACCCCCGCGACCGAAGCCGGCCCCGCCCCGAACCGCTTCTCCAACCGCTCGAGAACGAGGTGACTCACCTCCGTGTCAGCACCCGCCGACGCCACTGCTCCGTGATCCCGTCCCGGATCTTCGCGACCTCCATCCAGTCCACGTCCAGCATCCGCGCCATCCGCTCCGGGCTCGCCGCCGTCTTCGCCACCGCATCCGCGCTCGGCCTCGCGCTCGCGTTCGTCGGCGCATAGAACATCCGCTCCGTGAACGCCGTCTGCGCCTCCACGCCCAGGATGTAGTCCAGGAACACCCGCGTCGCCTCCGGCTGCTTCGCGCCCTTCACCGCCTCCACCATGTTGATCTGGAACAACGATCCCTCATCCGGCAGCACCGCCGCCAGCTTTCCCCCGCTCTGCGCCGAATACACCTGGCCCCGCGCATTCCACCCCACGCCCAGCGCCGACTGCCCGTTCTGGATGAACGAATACGCGTCGGGCCGCGGATCCCAGCTCAACACCCCCGGCGCCATCTCCGCGACGGCCGCGATCCCCTTTTCCACGCTCGTCCGGTAATCCCCCCCGTTCATCTTGTTCGCCAGCAGCACCAGCCCCACGCCCACGATGTCCGGCACCCCCGCGATCGAGATCTGCCCCGAATACTTCTTGTCCCACAGCACCTGCCACGACGTCGGCGCCGGCTTCACCACATCCGGCGAATACAGCAGCACCAGGTTGTCGAACGTCAGCGCCGCCCCCGCCACCCCCGCCTGGAACGCCCCCGGCGACAATTGCGCCAACGACGGCACCGCCGCCTTGTCGATCGCGTCGAACAGCCCCTCGTCCGTCCCCGCCTTCGCCAGCGTCACGTCCATCAGCGCGACATCGATCTGCGGCGCCGCCTTCTGCGCCCGCAACATCCCCAGCGTCACCGCCGAGCTCGCCGCCGAATAGTAGTTCACCTTGATCGACGGATTCTTCTTCATGAACGGGTCGATCACCGCCGCCTGGTAGTTCTCCTGGAAGATCCCGCTATACCCGGCAAACGTGATCGCCCGCTCCTGCGCCGAAGCCGGCCGGATGAACGGGGCCGCGAGGATCCCCGCCGCCACTTGCCGCCGCGTGATGCCCATCGAACCCGTCCCCCTGCTGCGATGCATCATCTTGCCCGCATTCCCGCCCCTGTCACCAGCCTTTCCAGACCGGCCAAGGCCCGTTTAACTTCACCCGCCGACGC
Organism: uncultured Acetobacteraceae bacterium; assembly: GCA_964246015.1. Classification (GTDB taxonomy): domain Bacteria; phylum Pseudomonadota; class Alphaproteobacteria; order Acetobacterales; family Acetobacteraceae; genus JBBROS01. The sequence continues at coordinate 21,969 of CAXTPG010000020.1, read as the reverse complement.
AGCAGGAGCCGCCATGAACGCCATGCCACCCCTCGCGACACCCCCCCTCACGACGTTCGAGGCCCGGCTCGACCGCCTGGCCGAGGTCGCCGTCCGCACCGGCCTGGGCCTCGCCCACGGCCAGCAGCTCCTCCTCACCGCCCCGCTCGACGCCGTCCCCCTCGTCCGCCGCATCACCGACCACGCCTACAAGGCCGGCGCCAGCCTCGTCACCACCTTCCTCTCCGACGAGGCGACGACCCTCTCCCGCTTCCGGAACGCCCCCGACGACGCCTTCGACACCGCACCCGCCTGGCTCTTCGAAGGCATGGCCCAGGCCTACCGCGACGGCGCCGCCCGCCTCGCCATCGCCGGCGAGAACCCGGCCCTCCTTGCAGGACAGGACGCCGACCGCGTCGCCCGCGCCAACCGCGCCCGCTCCGTCGCCTACCGCCCCGCCATGGAGCTCATCACCAGCTTCGACATCAACTGGTCCATCGTCTGCTACGCAAGCCCCAGCTGGGCCGCCCAGATGTTCCCCGAAATGCCGGAAGACCAGGCCGTGGCAAAGCTGTGGGACGCCATCTTCGCCGCATCCCGCGTCGACACTCCCGACCCGGTCGCCGCCTGGGCCGCCCACAACGCGGCGCTGCACGCCCGCACCGCCTTCCTCAACGCCAAGCGCTACGACGCCCTCCACTTCACCGGACCCGGCACCGACCTGCGCGTGGGCCTCGCCGACGGCCACATCTGGCTCGGCGGATCGGAACCCGCGAAGAACGGCATCGTCTGCAACCCCAACATCCCCAGCGAGGAGGTCTTCACCACCCCCCACCTCGCCCGGGTGGAAGGCCACGTCCGCAGCACGAAGCCCCTCTCCTACCAGGGCACCCTCATCCAGGACATCGCCGTCCGCTTCGAACAGGGCCGCATCGTCGACGCCACCGCCAGCACCGGCGCCGACGTCCTCCAGAAGGTCCTCGGCACCGACGAAGGCGCCCGCCGCCTGGGCGAGGTCGCCCTCGTCCCCCACTCCTCCCCCATCTCCGCCAGCGGCCTCCTGTTCTTCAACACCCTCCTCGACGAAAACGCCGCCAGCCACATCGCCCTCGGCCAGGCCTACCGCACCTGCCTGCAAGGCGGCACCGCCGCATCGCCCGAGGAACTGGAACGCCGCGGCGCCAACACCAGCCTCATCCACATCGACTGGATGATCGGCTCCGGCGCCATCGACGTCGACGGCATCCACCCAGGCGGCACGCAAGAACCCGTCATGCGCAACGGGGAATGGGTGTAGCCGCGAAGCGCCCGCCCGCCGCTCGCCGCTCGCCGCTCGCGACGAGCCTAACGCCCTCCTGCGGAGATACCTGTCCAAGGATCGAAGATTTGTGCGCCGGTGCGCACGAAATCCTGCGTGTTTCGGGTCACCACCACAAGCCCATGCACGAGGGCGGTCGCCGCAATCAGCGCATCCGGGGGCGAATACGTGTGTCCGGCTTTCTGCCCTTCCCAGGACAACTTGCGCCAGACCACGAGCACATCGACGCTTGCCGGGAGGATTCGACCGCGGAAGCTCGTCATGACGTCGTCCGCCAGCCAATCCGAAAGCGCCGCGCGATGCCCCGCTTCCTGAACGCGATCGATCCCGAACCGGATTTCCGCGATGGTCACATCGCTCAGATGACAGCGTCCGAGGGGAACGGCCGAAAACCACGCCGCCACGCGGCCATCCGGACGACGCTCTCTCCGCAGCTCGGAAATCGCGTTTGTGTCGAGCAGCCAGCCTGCCGCATTTTCAGACACCGTCAGAACCGTTCCGGCTCTCCCCAGGGGACGCGTTCCCACGGCACGGCCGCGTCAAATCCCGCCAATTGCGCGAATGGACCCGTCGCAAACAAGTCGTAAACCGTTCTCGGATGAGCGGGGGGCGGAGTCCTCGATGACGACTCGGCCGCAAACCGGGCATACTCTGCCAAGGACACGACGACCACCGCCTCCTCCCCGCTCCCGACGATCCGCTGCGGACCCGCCCGGTGCGCATCCCGGACCACGTCCCTGATCCTCACCCCGGCTTCCTCGATCGTCCAGGACGGAAGGACGCCCTGCTCCTTGCCTACCACCATGTCCCCGACCCTAATCTCGCGATCCCGCCCCCGCAACAACGCAGTTCACAGCGCAGGCCCGGCGCGCGATACTCGTCACGCACATCGAGGTCGCGCCATGGCAGCCCCCGACGACCCTGCGAAACCCGGTCCGCAGACGGGCATGGACAAGCGCGACATGAAGAAGCTGCTCGTCCGCGCCCGGAAGGGTCCCGTCAACGTCGCCCTCCTGCAAGGCGACAGCGAAAGCGGCGGCGGCAGCCTGATCCTCATGCACAAGCTCCGACCCTCGAAGGGCCTCCTGAAAGACCTGAAGAAGCAGTTCCCAACCGGCACCAACCCCTGCTTCGGCACCGCCGCGGTCGACCAGGACGCCGACCCGCAATGCGTCGCCTTCACCATGAACAAGACCTACTCCGGCACCGAACGGAAACTCGTGAAGCTCCTCCGCGGCACCGGCTTCAAACGCGTCACCCTGGCCACCGGCAGCACCGGCGACGAAGACGAGTGACCGGGATTCCCACCCGCCCCCGCCCGCCCCGCGCCCCCGCCACCGCCCACCCCGTCGAGGGCGTCGCCGTCCACGGCCAATCCTTCGCCGCACGCGCCGAAACCCGGGACCTCGCGGCCCGCTACCACAAGGCCCATGCCGGGCACTTCAACATCGGCCTCCTCCATACCTCGCTCGAAACCCCCGGCGAGCACACGACCTACGCCCCATGCCGGGTCGATACCCTCGCCAACAAGGGCTACGACTACTGGGCGCTCGGCCACATCCACACCCGCGCCACCCTGCACGACGCCCCCCACATCCACTTCCCCGGCAATACCCGGGCCGCCACGTCCGCGAACCCGGCCCCCGCGGCGCAACCCTCGTCGAAACCCACGAGAACGCCGTCCGCGCCCTCCACTTCATCCCCACCGACGTCCTCCGCTGGGCCGTCATCCCCGTCGACGCCACGGGATGCGACGCCATGCCCCAGCTCGCCGCCCGTCTCCGCTTCCACCTCGCCGCCGCCCGCCTCGACGCCGAGGCCCGCCCCCTCATCGCCCGCATCGAACTCACCGGCCCCACCCACCTTCACGACACCCTCCTCGCCAACCCCGCCGCCCTCGACGCCGAATGCCGCAACGCCGCCCTCGCCACCGCGCCGGACATCCACATCGAACGCGTCAAGCTCCGCACCCGTCCGCCCGGCGTCGCCGCCACGGACCTCGCCGCCCTCGAACACGCCGTCCGCGCCGCCCTGGCCGAACCCGGCCTCGCCCAATCCCTGCTGAAGGACTTCGAGCGCCTCCGCAGCGCCATCCCCCCGGGCGCCCACGCCGACATCCCCGCCACCGAGGAAACCCTCGCCGCCCTGCAGGACGACGCCTGGAGCGTCAACCGCCACGCCCTCACCGGCGCCCCGATCGAGATCGAGGCATGAGGATCCTCCGCCTCGACCTCGAACGCTACGGCCACATCGGCGGTCAACACCTGGACTTCCCCCCGGACAAGGGCCTCCACGTCGTCCTCGGCGCCAACGAGGCCGGCAAGTCGACCGCCCTCGAGGCCCTCGCCGACGGCCTCTTCGGCTTCGGCCGCGACAGCCGCAAGCTCGCCCACCCCGAAGACCCCCGAATCGCCCTCACGCTCCGCGCCGCCGACGGCACGCAGGCCCGCTTCACCCGCCACCGCACCGGCAAGGACAAGCTCCGCGACGCCGCCGGCGCCCCCCTCCCCGAACTCGCCCTCGCCCGCTTCCTCGGCGGCGCGACCCGCACCCGGTTCCGCGAGGTCTTCGGCCTCGACGGCGAGCGCCTCCGCCAGGGCGGACGCACCATCCTGCAGGAACACGGCGAGGCCGGCGCCGCCATCCTCCAGGCCCAGACCGGCCTCAGCGGCCTCCGCGCCACCGTCGATCGCCTGGACGAGGACGCGAAGAAGCTCTTCGGCGACGGCCGCGGCGCCCGCCGCATCAGCCTGGGCGCCACCGCCGTGAAGGAGAACCGAAAGCTCATCGCCGAACGCAGCCTCAGCGGCGCCGACTACGCCCGCGCCGCCGCCGAAGCCGCCACCCTCGACGCAAGCCTGGAGTCCATCCAGCACGAAACCCGCGACCTCCACGCCGAACAGGCCCGGCTCCAGCGCACCCGCCGCGTCGCCCCCATCCGCCGCGCCCTCGCCGCCGCCGCGGCCCGCCAGACGGAGCTGGGCCCCCCGCCCGACCTTCCCCACGCCGCCGCCGAAACCCACGCCGCCGCCCTCGCCCGCCGCGACCAGGCCCGGCGCGACCACGCCCGCGACCAGGCCCGCCTCGCCGCCCTCGCCGCCCAGGGCGCGGACCTCGCGCCCGACCCGGCCATCCTGCTCGAAACCGACGCCATCACCGCCCGCGCCGCCGACCTTTCCCTCATCGCAGTCGCCCGCCGCGACCTTCTGAAGGAATCCGGCCAGGCCGCCGAACGCCGCAATGTCCTCGACGCCATCGCCGCCCGCCTCGCCGTCCCCGAGCGGGGCCCAGCCCTCCGCCCCCGCCTCGCCGCCGTCGCCGCCGCCCGCCGCACCGCCGAACGCCTGCTCAACGACCAGCGCGACCGCCAGGGCAAACGAACCGCCGCGCACGACGCCGCCCTCCGCGCCGACCGCGACGCCACCGCCGCCGAAGCCCTCGCCGCCCTCCCCCGGCCGCCCGATGCGGACCCAATCCGCGACGCCATCGCCGCCGCTGACCGCGAAGGCGACATCGACCGCACCCTGGCCGACGCCCACGACAAATCCCGGGCCGCCGCCTCGGACGCCGCCGCCGCCCTCGCTGCCCTGCCCCTTTGGACCGGCGACGCCGCCCGCCTCCGGGCCGCCCCACCCCCGCTGGAGGCCGAAGCCCTCCGCCTCGGCGCCGCCATGGACTCCGCCGCAACGCGCCTCGACGAAGCCGACCGCGTCCTGCTCGCCCACGACGCCGCCCTCGCCACCTGCCAGGCCGCCATGGCCGGCATGGCCCAGGCCGGCACCGTCCCCACCGCCGACGCCGTCGCCGCCCTCCGCGCCCGCCGCGACGAAACCTGGTCCCGCCTCCGCCGCCACTACGAAGGCGGCGCAGCGCCCCCCGAACCACGCGGCGACCTCGCAACCTGCCTCGACCGCCTCATCCACGAAGCCGACGCGCTGGCCGATCGCCGCGGCGCCGAAGCCGTCCGCGTCGCCGAATGGGACGCCCTCCGCACCGAGGCAGGCCGCCTCCAGGCCACGACCCCCACCCTCCTCTCCGCCCGCGACGCCGCCCGCGAGGCCCGCGACGCCGCCCACGCCGCATGGTCCGCCGCCTGGGTCCCCGCCGGCGTCCAACCCGGCGCCCCCGCCGCCATGCGCGAATGGGTCCGCGCCCGCGATGCCGCCCTCCGCGCCGCCCGCGCCGCCGACGAGGCCCGGCACGCCCACCACGCACTCGCCGCCCGCCACGATGCCGCTGCCACAAGCCTCCGCGCCCTCCTCCCGGACCACCAGGGCGACCTCGCCTGCCTTCGCCGGGCCGCAGCGCGAACCCTCAAGTCCCGGGACGCCGCCCTCGCCGCGCACGACAAGGCGACGGCGCTGGCCGCCACCACCCGCGCCACCCACGCCGACGCCCGACGCCGCCTCCAGGATATCGACGACGCCACCGCCGCCTGGCGCCAGGAATGGACCCCCGTCGCAGCCCGCCTGGGCCTGACCGCCGCCGCCACCCTCGACGAAGCCGCCGAAGCCCTGACCGCTTGGACCGAAGCCCAGACCCAGCTCGACCTGTGGGCCGAGAACCAGGGCCACATCACCGAGATGCAGGACGCCATCGCCGCCCACGACGCCGCGATGGCAGCCCTCGCGACCCGTCTCGCCACCCCGGTCTCCGACGCCGACATCCCCGCCCTCGCCGCCCGCCTCGCCGCAGCCCGGCAAACCGAAACCGACGCCGCCCGCCTCGCCGCCGAGCAGAAAGACCTGCAAGCCGCCCTCGCCGCCCATGATCGCGACGCCGCCGAAGCCGCCGCCACCCTCGACGCGCTCCGCGCCCGCATCGCCGCACCCGACGACGAGGCCCTCGCCGAAGCCCTAGCCCGCGCCGCGGAGCACGCAACCCTCGCCGCCACCATCCGCGGCCGCGAAACCGAGCTGCACGCCCAGGATGACGGCAAGGCCCCCGCCGAACTCGACCATGAAGCCACCCTCCTCGACGCCGACGCCATCCCCGGTCGCCTCGCCGAGATCGCCGCCCGCCTCCTCCAGCTCGGCCAGGACAGCACCGCCGCCACCGTCCGCCGCACCGAACGCGCCGCCGACATCAAGCGCATGGAAACCGGCCAGGACGTCGCCGGCCCCGCCCAGGACGTCCAGGACGCCCTCGCCGGGATCGAGGACGACGCCCAGCGCTACATCCGCCTCCGCCTCGCCCACGCGCTTCTTCGCGCCGGCATCGACCGCTTCCGCCGCAGCCAGCAAGGCCCCCTCCTCGCCGGCGCCAGCACCCTCTTCGCCGAACTCACCGCCAACCGCTACGCAAGGCTCGAGCAGGACGAGAACGACAAGCGCGAGCCCATCCTGGTCGCCATCCGCCCCGATGGCACCACCTGCCCCGCCGACATGCTCAGCGAGGGAACCCGCGACCAGCTCTTCCTCGCCCTGCGCCTCGCCTCGATCGCCCTCGAGGCCGGCGCAGCGGAACCCCTCCCCTTCATCGCCGACGACCTTCTGGTCAACTTCGACGACGACCGCGCCGCCGCCGCCCTACGCCTCCTCGCCCGCTTCGGCCAGCAATCCCAGGTCATCCTCTTCACCCACCATCCCCACCTCCTGGACCTCCTCCCCCCGGGCGCAGCCTCTATCCACCACCTTCCCGCGTAACGCCGGCGTCCCGCCGGCCCAAGATCTCCCTGTCCCATCGGGAGAGGACCGGGGCGAGGGCCTGCCACACGCACACGGCCGCGCCGCGGCGACGGCACACACGTATTGAGCCCGATCGAGTGCCGCGTCCGCAAAAGCGGTAAAGGTCGACCGCCGCCGGCATGACGCCCGAAAACCCCCTACTGCGCCGCGATCGCCACCCCCCGGGCCGGCGCCCGCCGCGCCTTCAACTCCTCCGCCACCAGGAACGCCAGCTCCAGCGACTGCTCCGCATTCAGCCGGGGATCGCAGAACGTCTCGTACCGCCCCCCCAGGTCAGCCTCCGTCAGCCGATGCGCGCCCCCCACGCACTCCGTCACGTCCTGCCCCGTCATCTCCACGTGCACCCCCCCGGCCCAGCTCCCCTCCGCCGCATGCGCGTCGAAGAACCCCCGCACCTCCGAAAGGATCGCATCGAAGCTCCGCGTCTTCACCTTCGCCGCCGTCGAGATCGTGTTGCCGTGCATCGGGTCGCACAGCCACACCACCTTGCACCCCTCCTGTCGCACCGCCCGCAGCAGCGGCGCCAGCTTCCGCTCCACGTTCTCCGCCCCCATCCGGCTGATCAGCGTCAGCCGCCCCGCCTCGTTCCGCGGATTGAGCGCCGTCGCAAGCCGCAGCAGGTCGGAGGCCTCCGTCGTCGGACCCACCTTGATCCCGATCGGGTTCTGCACCCCCCGCAGGAACTCCACATGCGCCCCGTCCGGCTGCCGCGTCCGGTCCCCGATCCACAGGAAATGGGCCGAACACGCATACCACTCGCCCGACGTGCTATCGATCCGCGTCAGCGCCTGCTCGTACGGCAGCAGCAGCGCCTCGTGGCTCGTGTAGAAATCCGTCTCCCGGATCTGCGGCGTGTTCAGGCTGCTCATCCCGCACGCCGCCATGAACGCCAGCGTCTCGTCGATCCGCGACGACAGATCCTGATACCGCGCCGCCAACGGGCTCCGCGCCGCGAAGTCCAGGTTCCACCGATGCACCTCGTGCAGGTCCGCATACCCGCCATTCGCGAACGCCCGCAGCAGGTTCAACGTCCCCGCCGACTGGAAATACCCGGTCTCCATCCGCACCGGATCCGGGATCCGGGACCCCGGCGTGAAATCCGGCCCGTTCACGATGTCCCCGCGATAGCTCGGCAGCGTCGCCCCATCCACCGTCTCGGTGTCCGAAGACCGCGGCTTCGCGAACTGCCCCGCCATCCGCCCCATCTTCACCACGGGCACGCTGGCCCCGAACGTCAGCACGACCGCCATCTGCAGCAGCACCCGGAACGTGTCCCGGATCACGTTCGCCGTGAAATCCCCGAAGCTCTCGGCGCAATCCCCGCCCTGCAGCACGAACGCCCGCCCCTCCGCCGCCAGCGCCAGGGCCGCCTTCAACCGCCGCGCCTCACCTGCAAAAACCAGGGGAGGATACGCACCCAGCCGCCGCTCCACCGCCGCCAGCCCGTCCTGGTCGGGATACGAAGGCGCCTGCCGGATCGGCTTGCCGCGCCAGGTCGCCGGGCTCCAGCCCGGTGTGGTGGTGTTCATGCTCGTCTCCGCAGCGCCCGGGCGGATCGTGCCCGTCGCGCGTTATCCTCCCAAAGCGGCGCGGACGCTACCGTCAGGTGCATTCATCACCCGCCCCGGTCCGCGCCCCCCCGGCCAGGCAACGTACGGGCATAGGCCTCCAGCACGGCGTTCATCCGCGTCTGGTAGCCCTGTCCGCCCGCCTTGAACGCGTCCAGCACGGACTGCTTCACCCGCAGCGTGACAACCTTCGTCCGATCCCGCTCGATCAGCCGCGCACTGGCCCAGAATGCGTCGCCAAGCTCCGGAATGTCACTGGTGTCGATCTGCTCGTCCGGCGTGGCCGCGATCTCAGCATTCGTCATCGGCGCCTCGTATCGCCTCTCCATACCTCCTCCTTTCGCTTGCCGACGCCGGACGGGCCGATATGATCCGGATTCGCCCCGAACGCTCTGTATGCACAACTGTCACGAACGTGGCGCCGTCGAGCATCCCGACGCTGATCTGCCGAACCTCGCCATACGCGACCCGATCATCGACAACCGTGAGCGTCGGCCCGACGAAAATCCCGCTGGCCTGTTCGAAACCAACACCGTGTTTGGCGACATTGGCCGCTGCCTTCGCACCATCTCACTCGAACAGCACCTATTTGTCAATACAAAACGTCAATACACTCCATCACGCCGCCAAAGCCCGCGCAAACACCCCCCCATCCACGTTCCCCCCGCTCAGCACCAACCCAACCGTCTGCCCCCTTGCATCGAACTTCCCCGCCAGCAGCGCCGCCAGACAAACCGCGCCCCCCGGCTCCACAACCAGCTTCAGATGCGTGAACGCGAACCGGATCGCCGCCAGCACCTCGTCATCCGTTACCGCGACCCCACCCGCCAGACGCCCCATGTTGATCGCGAACGTCAGCTCCCCCGGCGCCAACGACAGCAGCGCATCGCACAGCACCGAAAACCCCGGCGCGTTCACCTCCCGCCGCCCGCTCGCCAACGAACGGATCGTGTCGTCCGCCCCCTCCGGCTCCACCGCATACACCTTCGTCCCCGGCGAAGCCGCCTCCAGCGCCAAGGCGCACCCCGCGATCATCCCGCCGCCCCCGGTGCACACCAGCATCGCATCCATCGACAACCCGGCCCCCCGGGCCTCCTCCGCCAGCTCCAGCGCCAGCGTCCCCTGCCCGGCGATGACATGCGGATGATCGAACGGCGGCACCAGCGACGCCCCCGTCCGCGCCGCATGCCCGGCCGCCAACCCCGCCCGGTCCGCCGTCGCCCGGTCGAACGGGATGATCTCCGCACCCCACCGCCGCGTGCTCTCCACCTTCACCGTCGGCGCGTCCGCCGGCATGAACACCGTCGCCCGGGCCCCCACCGACGCCGCCGCACACGCGATCGCCTGCCCGTGATTCCCCGACGAATGCGTCACCACCCCCGCCCGCCGCTGCGCCGCGTCCAACTGCAGCGCCGCGTTCGTCGCCCCCCGCAGCTTGAAGCTCCCCGTCCGCTGCAGGCACTCCGCCTTCAGCAGGATCGTCCCCCCCGTCATCTGGTCCAGCACCGCATTCCGCAGCACCGGCGTCCGCACCACGTGGCCCTCCAGCCGCCGGGCCGCCGCCGTCACGTCATCAGGGGTCGGAAGGTGCATGGCCAATCCTCCGGGGCAGGTCCACGGCTGGCGCGCCGGGCCTCGCCACCACACGATAGAGCCGATACGCCTCCGCCTCCACCCCGGACCGCGACCGCACCAACCCACCCGCCGGCGCGGACGAAGCCCAAAGCGCCGGGTCCGGCCCCTCCCCCCGCCGCGCACTGATCAGCAGCAGCCCCGGCCCCACCGCCCCCGCCTCTCC
>CAXTPG010000020.1:0-11609 GCA_964246015.1 uncultured Acetobacteraceae bacterium | reverse complement strand
CGCCGCAGCCCGAACAACGCCCACCGCCCCTCCGCCCCCACCACCTGCAACCCCGGCGAGTGCCACGCCAGCAACGACGCCGCCCCATACTCCTCGCTCGCCAGATACGTGGCGCCCTCCCGCTCGGCCGCCGCCGCCGCCGCCCGCGTCAGCGCCCCCCACCCCGCCAGCCGCAACGTGGGGTCCAGGCCCCGCGGCAGCGGCAGCAGCCCCAGCGCCGCCTGCACGTACACCACCGCCGTCATCCCCAACCCCAACGCCGAAGCCCCACGCCACCACCCGCCCCAAGCTCCCGTCGCCGCCCCCGCCGCCAACGCCGCCCCGGGATACAGCACCGCCACCCAGTTCCCCTGCACCCGGTCCCCCACCGCATGCTGCACGAACACCGCCGCCCCCGGCACGACCATCGCCCCCACCAGCCCCCATCCCGGCGCCCGCCACCGCCGCACCGCCGCACCGACGCCCACCACGAACAGCAGGAACACCAGCGGCGTCGCCAGCCCCGCCTGCCCCCCGGCCAGCTCGCCCAGGAACTGCGCCGCTCGCGCCGGGTTCCAGTCCCCCGCCCGCCCGCCCTGCTTCACGAAGCTCGCCCACCCATGCCCCGCATTCCACAGCACGACCGGCAGGAACAGCGCCCCCGCGATTACGCCCCCCGCCCAGGGCCACGGCGTCCGCAACCACGCCCGCCCATGCACCACCAGCCACGCGGCAAGCCCGATCCCCAGCAGCCCCGCCGTATACTTGCTGTCCAGCGCAAGCCCCGCCGCCGCGCCCACCACCAGCCACCACGCCCCACCCCCGCCCGCCGCCACCCGCGCCGCCGCCCACACCGCCGCCGTCCAGAAGAACAGCAGCGGCGTATCCGGCGTCATCGTCACCGCCCCGGCCCCCAGCATCAGCGTGGCGTTCATCAGCACCGCCGCCCGCACCCCCGCCGCCCGCCCGAACAGCACCCGCCCCGCATCCGCCAGCAGCATCGACCCCACCGCCGCCGAGACGGGCCCCAGCACCCGCACCCCCAGCGCCGTATCCCCCAACGCCGCAACCCCCGCCCACACCCACAACGCGACCATCGGCGGATGATCCAGATACCCCGGCGCCAGCGCCCACGACCAGACCCGGTAATACGCCTCGTCCGGCGACAGCGGCACCACGGCCGAGACGATCAGCCGGATCGCCGTCAACGCAAAAAGCCCCAGGAACGCCACGGAACGAAATCCCCCGTCGCGTGTTTCCGCTGCATCAAGCTTCAAAGGTGGGTTCCATGCTCTCGTTCATCGGCGCGATCATCATCGGGGGCCTCGCAGGCGCCGTCGCCAAGTTCCTGATGCCGGGCCGCGACCCCGGCGGCTTCATCATCACCATCCTCCTCGGCATCGTCGGCGCCGTCGTGGCCACCTGGCTCGGCCATCAGGTCGGATGGTACCGCTATGGCGAAAGCGCCGGCTTCATCGGGGCGGTCATCGGCGCCATGATCATCCTGTTCATCTACCGGATGGTCGCCCGCCCCCGCACCTACTAGTACCCCGTTCCCATAAACCGTCGCCGATCCCGTAGGGTGGAATGCTCTTCTGCATTCCACCAGCGGCCGCGCACGGGTGGGATGCCAAAGAGCATTCCACCCCACGGCGCCCACCTTCTAAAGCGGCACGCCAGCCAGGTTCCGGCTCGTCCGGATCGTCTGCAGGGTCTGCACCCGGCCCACGTCGGGTGCACCCGTCAGCTTCTGCGTCAGCTCGTTCTCGTGCGCCGTGTCCCGCGCCACCAGCCGCAGCAGGAAATCCCCCCCGCCGCGGATCATGTGGCACTCCCGCACCTCCGGCCACTCCGCCACCCGCGCCTCGAACGCGCTCAGCACCGTCTCCTTCTGGCTCTCCAGCCCGACGATCGCGAAGAACGTGATCTCCCACCCCAGCCGCGCCGGATCGGTATCCGCGTGATACCCGCGGATGATCCCCGCCTCCTCCAGCCGACGCATCCGACGAAGGCACGGCGGCGCCGTGATCTCCGCCCGCCGCGCCAGCTCGACGTTCGTCATCCGCCCGTCCACCTGCAACTCGGCCAGGATGCGGCGATCGATGGAGTCGAGCTCCGGCAGCTCGGCACCCCCCAGCTTCATGGCCGCAATTCCCGTAACACGGTCGTGCATCTCCCCTTGCGCGCAACATTATTACAGCCGGGCCGCCGGTCAACCCTTCGTCGTTACGCCGCACCCCCGCTTCCTTGCACCCCTCCCATGCGACCACCTATCTTCGGGCACGCACGGAGCCTCCACGTATGCCCGAGACCATCCACACCCGCGTCCTCATCATCGGCGCCGGGCCAGCCGGCTACACCGCCGCCATCTACGCCGCCCGCGCCAGCATGGACCCCATCCTCGTCGCCGGCCTCCAGCCCGGCGGCCAGCTCATGATCACCACCGACGTCGAGAACTACCCGGGCTTCGAGACCGCAATCCAGGGCCCCTGGCTCATGGAGCAGATGCAGAAGCAGGCCGAGCACGTCGGCACCCGCATTATCCACGACATCGTCATGCAGGTGGACTTCTCCCGCCGCCCCTTCCGCTGCACCGGCGACGCCGGCACCGTCTACCTCGCCGACACCGTCGTCATCGCCACCGGCGCCCAGGCCCGCTGGCTCGGCCTCCCCTCCGAATCACGCCTCCAGGGCGCCGGGGTCTCCGCCTGCGCCACCTGCGACGGCTTCTTCTACCGCGGCAAGACCGTCGCCGTCGTCGGCGGCGGCAACACCGCCGTCGAGGAGGCCCTCTACCTCACCCACCACGCCGACCGCGTCACCCTCATCCACCGCCGCGACTCCCTCCGCGCCGAGAAGATCCTCCAACGCCGCCTCTTCGCCCACCCTAAGATCGAAGTCCTCTGGGACAGCGCCGTCGAGGAAGTCCTGGGCAGCGGCCAGCCCGAGGTCGTCACCGCCCTCCGCCTCCGCAACATCCGCACCGGCGCGCTCTCCGATCTCCCCGTCGACGGCCTCTTCGTCGCCATCGGCCACACCCCCAACACCAGCGTCTTCAAGGGCCAGATCGACCTCGACGACGAGGGCTACATCCTCACCCGCCCCGGCACCACGCAGACCTCCATCCCCGGCGTCTTCGCCGCCGGCGACGTCCAGGACAAGATCTGGCGCCAGGCCATCACCGCCGCCGGCACCGGCTGCATGGCCGCCCTGGAAGCCGAACGCTTCCTCACCCTCGCCGAACAACCTGCACGAGCCGCCGCCGAATAACGCCGTAGCGCCGCCGCCCCGCCGGCCCCGATCCCCCTGACGCCCACCCTCTAAACCCCCCTTTAACCCTCCCCGCCCAAACTCCGCCCCCTCTCACCCCGGGGTGCACCATGGCCGCCAAGGACGGAAAACCGTCGATCGTCATCCGCAAGGAGGAAGTCGTCGAAGGCGGCCACCACGGCGGCGCATGGAAGGTCGCCTACGCCGACTTCGTGACCGCCATGATGGCCTTCTTCCTCCTCATGTGGCTCCTCAACGCCACCACCGAGCAGCAGCGCCGCGGCCTGGCCGACTACTTCAGCCCCATCAACGCCATCAACCGCGGCGCGTCCGGCCACGGCCTCCCTTTCGGCGGCCGAACCCCCAACAGCGACGGCTCCCTGGCGTCCGACCGCGGCGCCGTCCAGGTCGGCCGCCCGGCCCCGCCCATCACCGCCATGGACGAAGACCCCGACGATGACGTCACGGGCCCCCCCCAGCTCCGCCCCGCCCGGGACGACGGCGGCCCCCAGCCCATGCAGCGCAGCGCCGACCTCGCCACCGACCCGCCCCGCGCCCCCGGCGACTCCCCGCGCGCCGGGATGCACCCCCATCCCCCAACCCAGTCCCGCACCCCCACCCCCACGGACAAGGACATCCAGGCCGAGCTGGACCGCCGCGAACGCGAATCCTTCGAACGCGCCGCCCAGCAGATCCGCGACGTCGTCCGCGCCGACCCGGCCCTCGCCGACCTCGCCCGACAGCTCATGATCGACATCACGCCCGAGGGCCTCCGCGTCCAACTCGTCGACGAGGACAAGCAGCCCATGTTCGCGACCGGCAGCGCCGCCCTCAACGACCGCGCGCGCGCCGTCCTGGCCAAGATCGCGCCCGTCCTGATGCGCCTGCCACAGGCCGTCAGCATCGCCGGCCATACCGACTCCGCCCCCTACCGCGGCAACGACCGCACCAACTGGGACCTCTCCGCCGACCGCGCCAACGCCACCCGCCGCCTGTTGATCGAGGCCGGGCTGCAGGAAGCCCGCCTCCGCAGCATCTCCGGCATGGCCGACCGCGACCTCCTCCACCCCAAGGATGGCCTCGCCGCCGCAAACCGCCGCATCGCCATCACCGTCCTGCACGACCCACAGCCTGGCACACGCCCCACCCCCCGCGCTGAACCCGCACGCTGACCCATGCTCACCATCGGCGGCCTCCTCTTCCTCCTCGCCTGCGTCTTCGGCAGCTACGCCCTCGCCGGCGGCAGCTTCGAACCGCTGATCCACTCCCTCCCGCTCGAGATGATGTGCATCGGCGGGGCCGCCGTCGGCACCTTCATCATGTCCAACTCGATGCACGACGTGAAACACACCATCGGCGGCTTCAAGAAAATCCTGAAGGGCGCCACCTTCCACAAGGCCGAATACATCGAGCTGCTCAGCCTCCTCTACTTCTTCGTCCGACTCGCCTCCAGCAAGGGCGCCATGGCGCTCGAACCCCACATCGAAAAACCCGCCGAAAGCCCCGCCTTCCAGAAGTTCCCCCGCATCCTTGCCAACCACCATGCCACCGCGATCATCTGCGACTACCTCCGCATGATGGGCATGAACGCCGACGACCCCCACCAGATCGAGGACCTCATGGGCCGCGAGCTCAAGAAGACCCTCCACGAGGAACTCCACAGCGCCCACGCCCTGCAGAACATGGCCGACGGCCTCCCCGCCCTCGGGATCGTCGCCGCCGTCCTCGGCGTCATCAAGACCATGTCCCACATCAACGAACCGCCCGCCGTCCTCGGCGCCATGATCGGCGGCGCCCTCGTCGGCACCTTCCTCGGCGTCCTCCTCGCCTACGGCATGGCCGGCCCCTTCGCCGCCCGGCTGAAAGGCGTCGTCGAGGAGGAAAGCAAATACTTCGAGGTGATCCGCGCCGTCCTGGTCGCCCACCTCCACGGCAACGCCCCCCAGGTCAGCGTCGAAACCGGCCGCAAGATGGCGCCCAACCAGCACATGCCGACCTTCCAGGAACTGGAAGCCGCGGTCCAGGACGTGAAAATCGGCTGAACCCGCCCCCCTACCGCCGCCCCGCCGCACCCTGCCGGCACACCGCCGAAACCACCCGCCGCGCGATCACCTCGTCCGGCGCACCCGTCTGCTTGCACGCAAGCTCCGCCCGCCGCACCTCCGCGATCGCCGCCGAAACCCGCGCGGCCGGCCACGCCCCCACCGATCGCACCATGTCCCGCTCCCGCTTCCAGAACACCGGCGGCCGCAGCGCCTTCACCGCCACCTCGGCCGAATCCCCGCCCTCCATCCGCCCACGCGCCGCATGTATCCGCACCAGGTGCGACAACACGCCCCGCAACAACCCCACCGCCGTCATCCCCTCGGCAAACGCCCGCTCCACAGACCGGTCCGCAAGCGCCATATCCCCCAGCGTCGCCGCGAACACCGCATCGTCCATCGACGTCGCCGCCTGGTCCCCCACGCAGCCCCGCACCGCGTCCAGATCCAGCCGCCGCTCCGGCCCGGCATACAGCACCAGCTTCTCGATCTCCCCCTGCGTGCTCGCCGCATCCCCGCCCAGGTGATCCCGCAGCCAGTCCAGCGCATCCCCGTCGACGCGCACCCCCGCCGCCTCCATCCGCGCCGCGATCGTGCCCCGCAACTCCGCCCCGGTCTCCGGATAACACGCGATCGCGGCGCCACCCGCAGCCCCCTCGACGGCGACCAGCAGCTTCGAACGCCGGGTCAACGCCCCCGCCTCCAGCACGACCAACGCATCGCCCGGGGCCGCCGCCACCTGGTCCACCGCGGCGGTCAGCCCATCCCCGACATCCCGCACCCGTACGACGCGCCGCCCACCCAGCATCGCGATGGCGCTCGCCTCCTCGCTCAGCCGGTCATGATCCTCCCGCATCAGCCACGCCACGCGGAACGGATCGTCCGCCGCCCCGGCCACCGCAAGGGTCAGCGCATCCGCCCGCTGCCGCACCAGCCCGGTGTCGTCCCCATACAGCAGCACGACCCGCACGGCGCCGGGGTCCCGCAGGAAGGCGCCGATCCGGTTCGGCGCGATCTTCATGCAGGCGCTTCGGTCCGCCGTCTCAGGAAGATGGCGACCTGCGTGACGATCTGGTCCGCCAGCGTCTCCGCCGCCCGCTTATAGGCGGCATCGCCCTCCAGGTCGGCCGCGAAATATTGCTGGTTCAGGATGTTGTACCCCTCCACAGCCCGCCCCGTCCCACTGGTCAGCACCGCCCGGTCCAGGCTGAGCATCCGCAGCGTCCACGGCGCCGTCGCGATGACCCGATACCGGGTCGTGGACGAATCCCGCAAGATGGCGATCCCCTCCACGTTGGCGATCAGGTAGGTCGTCAGCTCATACTTCTTCGCGGCGCCCGTCCCCGGCCCCTCCAACCGCCGCTGCAGCGCCTGGCGCAGCAACTGCCCGGACCGCTCCGGAACGACCGGAACATACACCGCCGCCAGCTCCGCCTCCGCAGGCCCGGCAGCCCCGCCGGCCGGCATGTACAACGGACGGAACCCGCACCCCCCCAGCGCCAGCCCCCCCGCAAGCACGGCCCGGCGGCGCATCTACCCGGTCACGACGAAGTTCACGATCCGGTCGGGCACGTGCACGCGCTTGACCACCCGCTTCCCCTCCAGCAGCCGCGCCGCATTCGGCTCCGCCTCCGCCGCCGCGATCGCCGTCGCCGCATCCGTCCCCGGCGCCAGCAGCACCGTCGCGCGCAGCTTCCCGTTCACCTGCACCGCGACCACCACGCTGTCCACCACCAGCAACGCCGGATCGGCCTCCGGCCACGCCTGGTCCGCCACCAGCACCGCACACCCGGGATCGACGAGCCGCTGCACCTCCTCCGCCACATGCGGCGCCATCGGCGCCATCAGCCGCGCCAGCACCAGCATCGCCTCCCGCCGCGCCGCAACCGGCACGCCCGACCGCTCCGCATCCTGCAACCCGCTCACCAGCTCGTACAGCTTCGCCACCGCGACGTTGAACGCAAACCCGTCCAGCGCCTCCGTCACCGCCGCGATCGTCCGATGCACCAGCCGCCGCAGCGGCATCGCATCCGCCGTCCCGTCCCCGCTCCCGGCCCCCGCCGCCAGCCGCCACACCCGGTTGATGAACCGCCCCGCCCCCGCGACCCCGGCCTCCGTCCACTCGATGTCCCGCTCCGGCGGATTGTCCGACAGCACGAACCACCGCGCCGTGTCCGCCCCGTACGCATCGATGATCGCCCCGGGATCGACCGTGTTCATCTTGCTCTTGGACATCTTCTCGACACGCCCGACCGTCACGGCCTCGCCCGTCTCCCGATGCCGGGCCGTCCCGTCCGCCAGCTTCTCCACGACGCCCGGCGGCAGCCACCGCCCATCCTCGTCCTTGTAGCTCTCGTGCGTCACCATCCCCTGCGTGAACAGCCCGGCAAACGGCTCGTCGACGCCCAGATGCCCCGTCGCCTTCAACGCCCGCGTGAAGAACCGTGCGTACAAAAGATGCAGGATCGCGTGCTCGATCCCCCCGATATACTGGTCCACCGGCAGCCAGTGATCCGCCGCCGCCCGATCGAACGCCCCGGCCGACCCCGGCGAGCAGAACCGCGCGAAATACCACGAGCTGTCGACGAACGTGTCGAACGTGTCCGTCTCCCGCACCGCCGCCGCCCCGCACGCCGGGCAGGCGACATGCTTCCACGTCGGATGATGATCCAGCGCGTTGCCCGGCCGCTCGAACGACAAATCCTCCGGCAGCACCACCGGCAGGTCCGCGTCCGGCACCGGCACCGGCCCGCACGCCGCGCAATGGATCACCGGGATCGGGCACCCCCACCCCCGCTGCCGGCCCACCCCCCAGTCCCGCAGCCGCCAGTTGACGACCCCCGTCCCCGCCCCCTGCCGCTCCAGCGCATCGATCGCAGCACGCTTCGCCGCATCGATCTCCAGCCCGTCCAGGAAACCCGAGTTCACGATCCGCCCCGGCCCCGTATAGGCCGCCACCCCGTCCCAGGCCGCGGCCCCCTCGACGACCTGCGTCACCGCCAGCCCATACTTCCGGGCAAACTCCAGATCCCGCTGGTCATGCGCCGGGCACCCGAAGATCGCCCCGGTCCCGTACTCCATCAGCACGAAGTTCGCGATCCACACCGGCGCCGTCCGCGACGCATCGAACGGATGCACCACCCGCAGCCCCGTATCGTACCCCAGCTTCTCCGCCGTCTCGATCGCCGCCTCGCTCGTCCCCAGGCTGCGCGCCGCCGCCACGAACGCCGCCGCCGCCGGGTCCCGCGCCGCCACCGCCGCCGCCAGCGGATGCTCCGGCGCCAACGCCACGAACGACAGCCCGAACAGCGTGTCCGGCCGGGTCGTGAACACCTCGATCCCCGGCGCCGCCGCATCCGTCGACGCGAAGCGCACCCGCGCCCCCTCGCTGCGCCCGATCCAGCGCGACTGCATCGTCCGCACCCGCTCGGGCCACCGCTCCAGCCCGTCCAGCGCCCCCAGCAGCTCCGGCGCCATCTCCGTGATCCGCATGAACCACTGGCTCAACTGCTTCTTCTCGACCACGGCGCCAGACCGCCAGCCCCGGCCGTCGATCACCTGCTCGTTCGCCAGCACCGTCCCGTCGACCGGGTCCCAGTTCACCCAGCTCTCCCGCCGCGTCACCAGCCCGGCCCGCAGCATGTCCAGGAACAGCGCCTGCTGCCGGCCGTAATACGCCGGCTCGCACGTCGAAATCTCCCGCGACCAGTCGAACGACAACCCGATCCGCTTCAGCTCCCCCCGCATCGCCGCGATGTTCGCCCGCGTCCACTCCGCCGGATGCACGCCCCGGTCGCGCGCCGCATTCTCCGCCGGCAGCCCGAACGCGTCCCACCCCATCGGGTGCAGCACGGAATACCCCCGCGCCCGCTTGTACCGCGCAACCACGTCCCCCAGCGTGTAGTTGCGGACGTGCCCCACATGAATCTTCCCGCTGGGATACGGGAACATCTCCAGCACGTAGTATTTCGGCTTGCCGTCCTCCGGCACGTCCTCGACCCGGAAACAACCCGCCTCGGCCCAAGCGGCCTGCCACACGGGCTCGGCAGCCCTGAAATCATAGCCCTCGGACACGGAAACCCTTTCTTGCGGCAAGGACGCGCGGCTACTGTGAAGCCGTCTGGCTCCGAAGCTCCCGCGCCCGCGCCAGCACCTTGTTCTCGATCTCGCTCGTCGTCACAGGACTGACCGCCGAATCCACCCAACGCCCGCCCTGGATCGTCTGCCGGAAGATCGAGACCTTGATCCCGTCCGCCCGCAACTGCCGCCCCAGGATATACGCCGTCGCCTTGAACCGCTCCCCCGCCCCGGCCGGCGGCTCATACCAGTCCGTGATGATCACCCCCCCGAACGGGTCCGCCGAAGCCAGCGGCATGAACGCCAGCGTATCCAGCGCCCCGCGCCACAGATACGCGTTCACCCCCAGCGCACCGCCCCCGGCCTCGTCCGCCTTCCCGCCGGCCCCCTTCCCGATCCCGAACACCAGCCCCTGATCGCCGAACAGCTTGCCCTGCTCGCCGCCCTTCGTCCGGTAGTCCTGATACTCGTCGTCGGCCACGCCCCGCGGCTTCGCGCCGCCGCATCCAGCGAGCACCAGCACGGCAGCAAGGGTGGCAGGGGCGATCAAGCGCTTCATCATGGGTCGTTCTACCTGGATTCGGGCGCACCGCGCGCCGCGCCTACATAACCGACGACGCCGTAGGGTGGAATGCCCTACGCATTCCACCTGTCACACACCGCGCGCATTCCCGTGAGCCCTGTATACGGGACGCAACCCCAGACCCCACAACGAAAAGGGGCGGTGGTTTCCCACCGCCCCCGTTCAGGCGAAGTCCGAAGGCGTCGTAAGGCTTACCAGCTGAACGAGGTGCCCAGCGTGATCAGGCTCGACGTCACCTTGTTGTTGAAGGCGTTGCCGGTCGGCGTCGCCGCCGTCACGCCCTGGCCCGTGATGAAGTTGAAGCCGTTCTGCTTCCGCTCGTTATACAGGTAGCTGAGGAACAGCGACACGCCAGGAGCGACCGAGTAGGTCGCACCAGCCGCGACACCCTGCTCACGACGGACCCGGCCCTGAACGGCGTTGGCGACGTCGCCCGCGCTCTTGAAGTTCAGGTAGTGGGCGCCCATCACGACCGGCCCGATGGTGTAGGAGCCACCGATCAGGAAGGCCTCGCCGTCCGGCAGACCCTTCGGCACCAGGCCGAAGCTGCCGTTGTTGAAGCGGCCGAACTGATACTTGCCGCCGACGCTGAAGCCCGCATACGTGAAGGCCACGCCGAAGTCGCCGATGCTCAGACCGTCGAAGTTGTTGCGGACGGTGCCGACCAGCGGGTTGGAGTTGAACGCCACGCCCGTCTGGTTGTCCTTGACGTTGCTCGACCCGATGTAGCCGGCCGTCGCGGCGATGCCGAAGCCGCCGAACGTCCCGCGATACCGGATCAGCGCGTCGACCGTGTTGCGACGACGTCCGCTTTCCGCGTTGAACGGGCTGCTGGACAGACGGTCGCACCCTGGACCCGAAACGCCCTGGCCGCTCGCACCCGCCGCGGCGGTGAAGGCGCCGTTCGCGTTCACGAAGTTCGTGCCGACCGGGCTGCCCGAACCGCAGTTGTTCTGCGCGCTCAGGTTGCCGGTGTTCGGCTCGAACGACACGCCCATGTCGAACCCGAAGAACTGCGGCGAAAGATAGACCGCCTTCATCGTGGTGTAGACGCCGCCGACGTCGCCGAACGGCCACGTCACGACGGTGTTCTGCGACAGGAACGCCGGGGCGTCGCCGTTGAGGCCGCCGCCGTCGAAGTTTTCGAAGTTGCCCGTCATGTAGAGGCCCGACGGCTGGTCCGTCGAACCCAGGCGGATCGTGCCAAGCTCGTTGGTGCCGAGGTAACCCCACTCACGGCGGAGATACAGGCCCGCGCGCGCCCGGTTCTGACCGGAGATGGAACCGAAGGACCCGCCGCCGGCGCCGGACACCTGGTCCTGCCGGATTTCGAGGCTGGCGCCATACTTCAGGCCGTTGGCGGCAACGCCGTCGAAGCCGGGATACAGACGGGCGTAGTCGGCAAAGCCGTAGTTGGCCTGCTTGTTCGAACCCGACAGCGTGCCCTGGCCAACCGCGTTCACGGTACCGGTCGCGGAGCCCGAGGCGTTGTTGTCGGCGTCCTTGTCATTGGCGATGAAGCCGTAGAACCGGAAGCGGCCATTCAGGCGGACGGTCACGGTGCCGGGAGCGGGGCTGGCCGTCTGGGCATCGGCCACGCTGGCCACCCCGATCGACGCGCCCAGCACGGCCACGGTGGCCAGCAGGAGCTTACGCAT
>CAXTPG010000019.1:0-52950 GCA_964246015.1 uncultured Acetobacteraceae bacterium | reverse complement strand
CCGAGTTCCGCCTCTACCGCAACTACCAGGACGCCCAGGCCGCCGGCTACACCACCCGCCAGGCCTTCGTCTCCTACTTCGAGACCAGCGTCCGCGGCCTCTCCCGCGGCTCCGCCGTCGAGTTCTACGGCCTGCAGATCGGCACCGTCACCGACGTCTCGCTCGACTTCGACGCTCCCGCCGCCCGCGCCCGCGTCCGCGTGAAGTTCGAGGTCCAGCCCGAACGCATCCAGAGCGCGGCGGCAACCGACGGCGACCCCCTCGACATCGCCCGCCGCCTCGTCGCCCGCGGCATGCGCGCCCAGCTCAAGACCTCCAGCTATCTCACCGGCACCCTGGTCCTGGCACTCGACTTCGTGCCCAACGCCCCCACCGCCGAGATGACCGTCGACGGCGACGCGGGCGTCATCCCCGCCAGCGGCGGCGGCCTCGACGGCATCCTCAGCGCCGTAAGCAACATCGCGAGCAAGCTCGACCGCCTCCCCCTCGACGAAATCGGCGCCAACCTCAACGGAACCCTCCGCTCCGCCAACGGCGCCCTCGGCAGCGTCGAATCCCTCGCCCGCCGCGCCGACCAGGGCCTCTCCCCCGTCCTCGCCAAGCTCCCCGCCGTCGTCACCGCCCTCCAGGACGCCGTCGCCCGCGCCGGCCGGACCTTCGGCTCGCTCGACGCCAGCTACGGCCGCGACAGCCAGTTCAACCGCGAGCTGGAACGCGCCATGGTCCAGGTCGGCGACACCGCACGCTCCATCCGCCTCCTCGCCGACTTCCTCGACCGCCACCCCGAAGCCCTGGTCCGAGGCCGCGCCAACCTGGGATCCACCCGATGAACTCCCGTAGCGCCGGCGTCCCGCCGGCCCAGATGAACCGCCGAACCCTCCTCGCCCTCCCGGCCCTCCTCGCCGCCTGCGCCTCCCCCGAACCCGCCTACTACACCCTCCTCGCCCGCCCCGGCCCCACCATCGCCGGCGCCGCGAAACTCATCGAACTCCGCCGCATCGGCCTCGCCGGCTACCTCGACCGCCCCGAGATCGTCCGCAACAGCGCCGACTACCGCCTCACCATCCCCGGCGGCGAACGCTGGGGCGAACCCTTGGGCGACCTCGTCGCCCGAACCCTCGCCGAAAACCTCAGCACCCGCCTCCCCGGCAGCAGCGTCTTCACATCCGGCGGCAGCATCTCCGCCACCGCCGACGCCACCATCGAGCTCGACCTGCAACGCTTCGACCTCGACCCCCAGGGCCAGGTCCTCCTCCTCGCCCAGGTCGCCGTCTCCCGCGGCCGCGCCCGCGCCACCGCCGCCACGCAGGCCATCCGCCTCACCGTCCCCCCGGCCGGCCCCTCAACAACCGACCTGGTGGCCGCCATGAGCGCGGCCCTCGCCCAACTCGCCGACCGTCTCGCCCCCATGCTCCGCGCGTGATCCCCCGGATCGACCGCCCCCGGGGATCACCCCAGCGCCAGCACCGAGGTCAACCGCCGCACGTCGTCCAACCCGGCCAGATCCGCCACCATCCCAACCACCGCCCGCCGCTCCGCCGCACCCAACCCCCCATATCCCGCGCACTCGTCGAACTTCGCGACGACATCCTCCCAGTCCATCGGGTCCGCCGGGCTCCCTCGCCCGAAATCCGCCTGCCCCCGGATCTCCCGCCCATCCGCCAGCCGCACCTCGATCAGCGTCGTCATCTTGTCGAACCCCGCCGCATCCGCCACCGGATCCACGTGGAACTCCACCCGCCCCATCATCGCCCGAACCTCCGGCGATCCCACCGTCTCGTCCGTGTAGTCCAGGAGCCCCGCCCGCCGCCGCAGCAGCAGGATCGCCATCGAGAACTGCATGCTGAACTTCGCCTCCAGCTCCGTCCGCGGGTCATGGTGCAGCAGCGTCGTCGGCATGTGCCGGTTCGTCCCCACCCGCACCGCCGCCACCTGCTCCGGCCGGATGTCATGCGCCTCGATCAGCCGCGCCAGCAACGACATCCCCGGATGCGTCAACGACCCCGACGGATACGGCTTGATCGAAATCCCCGGCGAGACGAACGTCCACGGCGCCCCCAGCCGCCCCCGGATCGCCCCGTCGTCATACCCCCCGGCCGCCGCGGCATAGAACCCCCGCCGCGCCTCCAGGATGGTCCCGGCCGCCGAGAACCCGCGCGATACCAGGTCCGCCGCCACGATCGCGCTCTCCGCCGACCGCCCGGGATGGAACGGCTTCGTCATCGTCCCGAAGTTCTCCCGCAACCCCGCCGCCTGGCTCCCCGCCATCCCCAGCACCGAAGCCGTCCGCCCCGCATCCATCCCCATCAGGTGCGCCGCCCCCGCCGCCGCACCGAACGCCCCGCACGTCCCCGTCGTGTGGAACCCGTCCTGGTAGTGCCGCGGCCCGATCGCCTCCGCCACCTTGCAGCACACCTCGATCCCCACGTGATACGCCGCCGTCAGCGCCCGCCCGCTGCCGCCCTGCCGCTCCGCCACCGCCAGCACCGCCGGCAGCACCGGCGCCGTCGGATGCATCAGCAGCCCATAGACCCGGTCCGTCGCGACCGCCAGCTGCGTGTCGTCGTAGTCGTGCGCATGGATCGCGATCCCGTTCGCGAACGCCGCGAACCGCGCGGGCACCCGCATCCGGGTCCCGATGACCGTGCTGTCCCCGCGCGAGAACCCGATATCGCCCAGATACGCGGTGACGATATGCCCGCTCTCCGCCACCGCCCCCGCCAGCGCCAGCCCGATCCCGTCCAGGATCGACTTCCGCCCCAGCTCCACCAGCTCCTCCGGCAGCGCCTCCCCCGCGCCCGCGATGAACCCGGCCACATGCGCGGTCAACGAACCAGGCTGATCCATCATCGAGGCTCCATCCGTGCACCGCCGATCGTCGACAGCCGGTTCACCAGCAGGATGATCGCGAACGTCACCAGCAACAGCGCGATCCCCAGGACCGAGATCGCCCCCAGATCCCCGCTCTCGTTCAGATCGTAGATGACCACCGAGATCACCTTCGTGTTCGACGTCGTCAGCAGGATCGTGGCCGACAACTCCCGGATCACCCCGATGAACACGATGCACCACGTCGCCACGATCGTCCGCCGCAGCAGCGGCGCCGTGATCAGCCACAGCGTCCGCAACCGCGACGCGC
The DNA here is from genome assembly GCA_964246015.1 of uncultured Acetobacteraceae bacterium. GTDB lineage: Bacteria > Pseudomonadota > Alphaproteobacteria > Acetobacterales > Acetobacteraceae > JBBROS01. Next base: position 49,811 of record CAXTPG010000019.1, on the reverse strand, counting down.
CGAAGATCCGCGACGCCTCCTCCAGCTCCACATGCAGCCCCGTCAACGACGAGTTCACCTGCTGGAACCCGGCCGGCAGCTCCAGCGTCACGAACGCCACGATCAGGATCCACAATGTCCCGTACAGCACGAACGGCGGCCGGGCATACACCAGGAACAGCCCCACCCCCATCACGATCCCCGGCACCGCCAACGGCGCCATCGCCAGCCCCGCCAGCGCCCGATGCCCCGGCACCAGCCGCCGGCTCGACAGGTACGCCACCACCAGCACCATCGCCGTCACGATGGTCGCGCTCGCCACACCCAGCACGACCGTGTTCAGGAACGCCCGCGGCGTCTCCGAAAACCCCCACAGCGCGAACCGGATATGGTCCATGCTCAGCGTCGCCAGCGTCAGCGGGTCCGACAGGTTCTTCACGATCGCCGCCTTCAGCAGCGCGAAGTACGGCAGGAACACCGGGTTCAGCAGCACGGCCAGGCACAGCCCCAACGCCGGCCACCGCCACGCCCCCAGCCGCACCCGCCGCGCCGGGCTGTTCTTGCCGCCAACGACGACGAACGACCGCCGCCCCAGCAGCCACCGCTGCAACTGCAACGCGGCCAGTGTCAGCAGCAGCAGCGGCACCGCCGCCGCCGCCGCCAGGTTGGTCTGCGGCGGATACTGGAACAGGCTCCAGATCCGCGTCGTCAGCGTATGGAACCCGCCCGGCATCGCCAGGATCGCCGGCGTCCCGAACACCGTCAGCGCCTGGATGAACGCCACCAGCCCCCCCGCCAGCATCGCCGGCAACACCAGCGGCAGCGTGATCCGCCACAGCGTGTCCCGCGGCCGTCCCCCCAGGATCGACGACGCGTCCTCCAGATCCGCCGGCAACCGCTCCAACGCGTTCGCCAGCAGCGTGAACACGAACGGGAACGAGTAGCACGAGGTCACGAACACGACCCCCGGCAGCGTGTAGATGTCGACCACGTAGTCATACTGCTCCAGCCCGAACGCCCACCGCCCCAGCACGTTCAGCATCCCGGAATTGGGCGCCGCCAGCAGCTCCCACGCGATCGCCCCCAGGAACGGCGGCGTCACGAACGACGCCGTCACCAGCGCCCGGATCACCCCGCCCCCCGGCAGGTCCGTCCGCGCCACCAGCCACGCCACCGGCGTCGCGATGGCGCACGCCGCCACCGACGAGCACACCGCGATCAGCAACGACGTCACGAACGGGTCGTGCAGCGCCGGGTCGGTCGCCAGCCGCGCGATGTTGGCGAACGTCAACGCCCCGCCCGCATCCGTGAACGCGAACCAGCCCAGCCACGCCAACGGCATGACGACGAGCACGAACAGCACCAGCGCCACCGCGCCGAACGCGACCAGCGACGGCTCCACCCCGCGCCGCACGGCCGGCGCCCGCGCCGCCGCGGCGTCCTGCACCCGCACCGTCAGACGCCGAAGACCTGCGCGTAGCGGCGCTTGATGTCCTCGGTCTCCCGCGCCAGCTCGGCCGGGGGCGCCAGCAGCAGCTTGATCTCCGACAACGGCCGCCGCCCCGCCTTCAGCACCACCTGCGGATGGAACGACCGCAGCCCCCCCACGTCGCCCATCAACTGCTGGCACTCGCGGGAGAACAGGAACGTCGCGAACAGCCGCGCGGCATTCGGGTGCGGCGCATCCTTGAACACCCCCGCCTGGCCCGGCACCAGCGGCGTCCCCTCCGTCGGATACACGATCTCGATCGGCTCGTTCGCCTCCCGCAGGAACAGCGCGTTGTACTCGTTCCCGTCGGCCATCACCGACCGCTCGCCCTGGATCACCTTCTTCGGCGGCTCGGTCGAGCTTTGCACCTGCATCACCCGCTGCTTCGCAAGCTTCTCCAGATACTCCCAGCCCAGCGCGTGGCTGATCGCATAGGTGCCCGTCAGGATCGTGCCGCTATACGCCGGGTGCGCCTTCACCATCCGCATCCGCCACTGCGGCAGCAGCAGGTCCGCATAGGTCTTCGGCGCGTCCCCGGCCTTCACCTGCCGCGTGTTGTAGGCGATCACGCTCAGATGCGCCCGCACCGCGGCGAAGCACCCATCCGCGTCCCGCTCCTCCTTCGGCCAGTGCTGCCCCACCTCGTCCGGCACGTACGACGCCAGCCACCCCCGCGCCTTCCAATCGACGAAGCTCGTGATGTCCGAACTCTCGACCACGTCGGCCTGCCGGATGTTGCTGCCGTACTCCTGCATCACCCGCTGCAGGATGCGCTCGGCGCCAGACCGCTCCACCCGCAGCTTGATATCGGGGAACACCACGTTGAACGCGGCCGTCATCTTCTCCGCGACCACCACGTCGACCGACGTGTAGAACACGACGGACCCCTCCCGTTTCGCCTCGGCCACCAGCGACGCCGGCGCCTGCTGCGCCCAGGCGCCCGGCGCCAGCGCCGCGGCAGCACCCGCGAGGAACGAACGGCGACGGATCAGCATGGCAAGGCCCTGCAATGGTCGGGGGGCAATCGGATGCCGACGGTGCTGCCCACCTCGGCACGGGTGCGCAGCGGCGTTGTCGCGCGGATCTGCATGCCTCCGGGCAGTTCCAGCAGGTAGTCGCGCTGCGCCCCCAGGTATGTGTGCCGCCGCACCGTCGCCGTGAACTCGTTATTGCCGGGCGCCGCCGGCACCAGCCCGACCTCCACGTCGTTCGGCCGGATCGAGATCGGCGTCTCCCCCGCCACGGACGGGATCGGGTTGCCGCAGCGGATCAGCAGCGGCCCGCACCGGATCGCCTGCCCGTCCGGCTTGCCCCGCAGGATGTTGGTCCCGCCGATGAACCGCGCGACGAACTCGCTGTCCGGCTGCTGATAGATCGTCTCCGGCGCGCCCACCTGCTCGATCCGTCCCTGGTTCATCACGACGATCCGGTCGGCCGTCGTCATCGCCTCTGCCTGATCGTGCGTCACGTAGACCGTCGTGTAGCGCAGCTCGTCGTGCAGCCGGCGGATCTCGAACCGCATCTCCTCCCGCAGGTTGGTGTCGAGGTTCGAAAGCGGCTCGTCCAGCAGCAGCGTCTGCGGTTCCACCACCAGTGCCCGCGCCAGCGCGACCCGCTGCTGCTGCCCGCCCGACAACTCCCCCGGCGCCCGGTCCCGCAGCGCCGTCAGCTTGGCGATGTCCAGGATGCGCGCCACCTTCGGCTCCACCTCGCCGCGCCCCATCCCCCGCACCTTCAGCCCGTACGCGACGTTCTCCGCCACGGTCATGTGCGGCCACAGCGCATAGGACTGGAAGATCATCGACATGTTCCGCCGCTCCGGCGGCACCGTGGCCGCCGGGCTGGACAGCACGCGCCCCCCCACCGTGATCGTCCCCGCATCGGGCGACATGAAGCCTGCGATCAGCCGCAGCGTCGTCGTCTTGCCGCACCCCGAGGGGCCCAGCAGGCAGATCAGCTCCTCATGCGCGATGGCCAGGTCGATCCCGTCCGCCACGACAAGCGGCCCATAGCTCTTGCGGATCCCAACCAGATCGACCGACGCCACCGCTGCCTCCCGCCGCCCCGTTGTGCCGGGTGCGATCCTTATCGGCGGGCAGCCTGGCGACGCCGAGCAACGCTTGTCAACACGGGCCTTCGCCCCGGCGTTACGACCCCGACTTCTTCCCCGCCGCGTCGAACTGCTGCAGATACGCCGTGAGGTCGGCGATCTCCTTGTCGTTCTTGATTCCCGCGAACACCATCTTCGTCCCCGGGATCTTCGCCTTGGGATCGCGGATATACTCCGCGAACACCGGCACGTCCCAAACGATGCCGCTCGCCTTGTTCTGCGCGCTATAGGTGTAGCCCGGGATCGTCCCCGCCGTCCGGCCGAACAGCCCGTTCAGCAGCGGCCCCAGCCCGTTCTTGGCCGTCTCCCCCACCTGGTGGCAGGATCGGCACTTGGCGAAGCTCTTCTCCCCCGCCGCCACGTCCTGCGCCTGCGCGGCGCCAGCCAGCCCCGCCACCAACACCGCCGCCATCACAACCCGCACCATGGCCCACTCCCGCATTGTCCGCGCAGCCTACATCGCGTGCCCCGCGGCAGGAAGCGGGCTACGCTTGCGCATGATCCCACCCGTGCTCAGGTCCCGCCGCTTCCTGCCCCTGTTCCTGACGCAGGCGCTGGGCGCGCTGAACGACAACCTGTTCAAGAACGCCATGGTCATCCTGATCGTCTTCCGCCAATCCGAGGCAGGGGGCGCGACCCTGGCCGCCGCGGCGGGCGGCGTCTTCATCCTCCCCTACGCCCTGTTTAGCGCCCCGGCCGGCCAGGCCGCCGACCGCTTCGACAAGGCCCGCCTGATCCGGGCCACGAAGGCCGCGGAACTCCTCCTCGCCCTGTTTGCCGCCTGGGCGCTTCTCGCCGAGAGCGTCCCCGGCCTCATGCTCGTCCTCTTCGGCCTCGGCGCCCAGGCCACCGCCTTCGGGCCGCTGAAATACGGCATCCTCCCCCAGCACCTCCGCCCGGACGAACTGCTGTCCGGCAATGCCCTCATCGAGGCCGCGACCTTCGCCTCCATCCTGCTGGGGACCATCCTGGGCGGCCTGCTGATCGGCGGCGCCCATGGCCCCGCCATCGTCGCCGCCGCATGCGCCGCCGTCGCCGCGGCCGGCCTCGCGACCTCCCTCGCCGTGCCCCCCGCGCCCCCCTCCGCCCCCGGCCTGCGGATCGGCTGGAACCTTCCCGCCGAGACCTGGCGCCTCGCAGCGGCCGCCCGCGCCCAACCCCAGCTCTGGCGCGCCGTGCTGGGCATTTCGTGGTTCTGGGCCATGGGCGCCACCTACCTCGCGCTGTTCCCAGTCCTGGTGCGGGACGTCTTCCACGGCGGGAACGGCGTCGTGACCTTGCTGCTCGCCGGCTTCGCGATCGGCGTGGGCGCCGGGTCGATGCTCGGCAGCCGGATGCTGGGCGGCCAAGTTTCCCTGCGCCACGTCGCCCGGGCCGGCGCCGCGCTGTCGTTGTTCACCGCCGTCTTCGCCGCTCTCTGCACCACATCCTGGGCCGCGGAGTGGCGCGACGCCGCCTCCATGCTCGGCTCCCTCCCCGGGGCCGTGGCATGGGCCTGCCTGCTGGGCGCGGCCTCGGCCGGCGGAGTCTTCTCCCTCCCCCTCTACGCCACCCTGCAGCAGCGCGCCGCCCCGGCCGCCCGGGCCCGCATGATCGCCGTGAACAACGTGATGAACGCCGTCTTCATGGTGGCGGGCGCCATCGTTATCGCGGCATTATCCGCGCTGGGCCTGGGTCCGGCCGGCATCCTCGCCCTGGCCGCCCTGCTCAACGCGGCCGTCGCGTGGTCCTGGTGGAGGCAAACCCGATGCGCGTCCTGATCATCCTCGCCCTTCTGCTCGCCCCCGCCGCGTCCCACGCCGCCGAACCCCTCCGCGCCGTCTACATCCGCTCGAACCTCGCGCAGGCCACCATCGACCCGGCGACCGGCGCCATCTCCGGCGTCAGCGCCGACATCGCCCGCGAACTCGCCCGCCGCGCCGGCGCCACCGTCACCATCACACCGCTGGATACCGCCGCCGCCGTCCTCGCCGCCGTGCGCGACAACCAGGCCGACATCGGCTTCGTCGCCCCCAACCCCGACCGTACCGGCATCGTCCTCTACTCCCGCCCCTACATGCTGGTGCAGCAGAGCCTGCTCGTCCGCACCGACTCCCCCCTCCGCTCCGTCCACGACATCGACCGCCCGGGCCTCGTCATCGGCGCCAACACCGGCGACAGCGTCGGCACCTGGCTGAAATCCCGCCTGACGCACGCGCGGCTCGTGGAAAGCCCGGACTCCACCCTCGCCGAACCCGCCCGATGGATCCTGGACGGCACCGTCGCGGGCTTCGCCGGCAACCGCCAGCGGCTGGCTGCCGGGGTGCGCGGCATACCGGGCATCCACCTCCTGCCCGACAACCTGTACGGGGTGCCCCAGACCGTCGCCGTCCGCCTCGATGCCGGCCCCTTGCAGCAGTCGATCGACGCCGCGCTGGACGACATGCGCCGGTCCGGCTTCCTGGACGACTCCGTCCGCCGCAGCGGGGTCGACGGAATCTCCGTCGCCCCCCCGGATTCCGCGCGCCCATGAGCAGCCCGGCCACCCAGGACACCTACCGCTTCGGCGCCTTCACGCTCTCGACCGTGAGCCGACGGCTGAGCCGGGACGGGACGCCCGTCGATCTCGGCGGACGCGCCTTCGACATCCTGCTGCAGCTCGTCCGCCAGCCCGGCCAGGTCGTCAGCAAGCCCGCCTTGCTCGGCGCCGTCTGGGAAGGCCGGGCCGTCGAACAGAACAACCTCACCGTCCAGATGTCCGGCCTTCGCCGCGTCCTGGGCGCCGACGCGAGCGGCCAGCCGCTGATCCGCACCGTGCCCGGCCAGGGCTACGTCTTCGCCGGCGAGATGGGCGGCACGCCCGAGCCCACGCCCGCCCCGCCCCCCGACCGCCTGCCCCTGCCCCCCAGCTCCTTCATCGGCCGTGAATCGGAGCTGTCGGACGTCCGGGACCTCATGGACGCCCACCGCCTCGTCACCGTCCTGGGCATCGGCGGCATCGGCAAGACCCGGCTCGCGCTTCAGGCCGCAAGCGAGCTCGCGCCCGGCTTCCGCGACGGCGCGCGCCTTATCGACCTCGCCCCCATCACCGACCCGCGCTGGCTCGCCCACGGGCTCGCGACCGCTTGCGGCGCCGGCGAAGGCGTCGCCGAGGCCGCCCTCGTCGCAGCCCTGCGCCGCCGCCACATGCTGCTGCTGCTCGACAACGCCGAACACCTCACCGCCGCCCTCGCCCCCCTGCTCCGCACCGTGCTCGCCGGCTGCCCGGACGTCTCCATCCTCGTCACCAGCCGCACACGCCTCGGCATCCCCGGTGAGAGCGTCTTCCGATTGCAGCCCCTCTCCGCCCCACCCCCCGGGCGCGGCAGTGCCGAGACCGCGATGCGCTTCGACGCCGTGCGCCTCTTCGTCGAACGCGCGACCGCCCTCATCCCCGGTTTCCGCCTGCGTGATGCCGAGGCCGACGCCGTGTCCGCCATCTGCCGCCGCCTGGACGGCATCGCCCTCGCGATCGAGACCGCCGTCCCCCGGCTGCAGGTCCTGACGCCGCAGCAGATCGCCGACCGGCTCGACCAGCGCTTCCACCTCCTGCCCCCGCTCAACCGCGACACCGCCCCCCGGCAGCGCACGCTGCGAGAGATGTTCGACTGGAGTTGGGAGCTGCTCGACTTCGACGAGGCCGCCCTCCTGCAGCGCCTCGCCTTGTTTGCCGGCAGCGCCTCCCTGCGCGCCCTCGTCGCGCTCTCGGCCGACGGCACGACCGAATGGGACGTGCTCGACCGGCTGACGGAGCTGGTCGAGAAGTCCCTCGTCGTGACCGAGGGCGTCGGCCACGAACCCCGCTACCGCCTGCTGGAAACCACCCGCCTCTATGCCCTGGACCGCCTGGGCAACGAGGCCGAGGCCCGGCTCCGCCGCGCCCACGGCGCGTATTTCGTATCCGTGCTGGAACAGGCGGAGGCCGAATGGCCGACCACCCGCGACGTCATCTGGCTCGACCGCTACGGCGCCGACGCCGACAATGTCCGCGCGGCGCTGAAATGGGCCTTCGAGTCGAAGGCCGACCCGGACGCCGAGGCGCTCGGCCTGCGCCTCGTCGCCGCCAGCTATCCGCTCTGGTGGGACCTGCCCGGCCTGCCGCTGCGCGAAGGCCGCCGGTGGTTCGACCTCGCTGTCCAGCGCATCCGCCCCGACACCCCAGCGATCACCGCCGCCCGCCTCTGGTTCGGCCACAGCTGGCGCGACGCGCGCTTCGGCGACACCGAGAACTTCCCGTCTGCCAGCCGGGCCGTCGGTCTCTTTCGCGGCCTCGACGACCCGGTCGGCCTCGGCGCCGCCCTCTGGCGCGCCGGCAACACGATGCTGACGGCCGAGACGGCCGACATCGCCAGCCGCGACCTCGAGGAATCGGAGCGTGTCCTCCGCACGGTCCCGCCCACCAAGTTCCTGGCGCTGTGCCTGGTGAAGCGCGCCGACCTGCTGCTGCGGCAGGGCGCGCTGGACGACGCCTACGCCAAGTACAACGAGGCGATGCGCATCATCCGCGCCATCGGCCACTGGTACGGGCTGATGACCTGTGCCAGCAACATGGCCGACCTCCTGCTGATGCGCGGCGATCCGGAGCGTGCGTTGCACCAGCTCGAATCCACCCGCGACGAACTGCCGCGGGAGCTGCGCAGCCCGCATTCCGCGACCCTCGCCGCCCACCTGGCCCTCGCCGGCCGGTGGGAGGCCGCGCACGCCGCCGCATACGAGGTCGCGCTGTTCGCGCCCGCGACCGGCCTCGCCGGTGCCCTCGGCTGGATCGCGGAGACGCTCGGCGTCCTGTGCATCGAGGCCGGTCAGCCGCAGGAGGCAGCGCGGCTCGCGGGCTACGCACGCCGGGTCCATCCGTCGACCGCCACCCGCGCCGGCGCCCGCCGCGACATCTTCCTCCGGCTCGACGCAGCCCTCGCGGCGGGCCTTCCCGCGCCCGAACGCACCAGGCTGGAGCAGGAAGGCGCCGAATGGTCGGACACCGAGGCCGCCGACGCGGTGATCGCCCGCGCCGAGTGGCGGACGCCGGGCTGAAATCCACGACCCGTAGGGTGGGCTGCCCTTCGCAACCCGCCATCCGACCGAACGTCCACAGTATCGCCAACAGTCCATGGACATACGACTACAGTATGGCTGCAATTTAGCCTGCTAAATCTTGCTAAATATCCGCTTAACGTATTGTTAATGTCGTAGCCCGAAAATAACTCTGCGCCACCATCATCGACATGGGGCCGCGACATGCCATCCACCGTCCAGACCGCTCGACACACGACGACCGGGCCGCGCAGGCTGCTCATGGCGTCGCCGCTCTGGCTGCTCCTCGCCGCGCTGCCCGCCTCCGCCATCGGCTGGACCGCGCAGGACGAAGCGGAGCTGCGCGGCGCCCCGCTTCCCGATGCCGCAGCCTCCCAGGCCCGCTTCATCGCCGAAACCGAGGCGTGGCATGACCGGGCCCTTCCCGCGCCGACCGAACGGTCCCGTGCCCCGCGCGCCCCGGACTTCCTCCGGCACGGCTCCTCCGGATCGAGGATCTCCCCATGAAGCTCGGTCCGCACCTGCGCGCGGGGCAGTCCGCCTGGTCGCATGGCGGACCCATCTCGGACGCCGGCGGGCTGCATCGCTGCGCCGGCCACTACCTCGACGTCTCGCCCGGCACCATCCAGGCGGTGCGCGACACGCTCGCGAGCGCGGCGGCGGCCGGGCTGACCGTCCGGCTCCGCGGCCACGGCCGGTCCATGAGCGGCCACGCCGTGCCGCGCCCCGGCGAGTTGCTCATGCGGCTCGGTGGCCTCGACCGCTTCCGCCTCTGCCGCGACGGCACCGTGACGGTGGGCGCCGGCGCCGCGATCCCGGATGTCCGGCGCATGCTGCTGCGCCACGGCCTCGATCTGCCGCTGGGCCATGACGCCCCGCAACCCGCATCGTCGCTGGGCGGGTGGATCGCCGCCGCCGCCGTCGCGCATGGCGGGATTTGGCACATGGTCGAGCGGCTGCACGTCGTCACCGGCGAGGGCCGGCTGCTGCAGCTCGGCCCCGATGACGACCTGTTCCGCTGGATGTTCGGCGCCATGGGCGGCCTGGGCGTCGTCGTCGAGGCGACGCTTCGTGTCACCCCGGCCCCGGGGGGCCGCGTGGGCCGCCCGACCGGCGCGGCGGGACGCGTCCCGCGCGGCGCCCCCGTATGCGCGCATCTCGCGTCCTGCACCGCCATCGTTCCCGCCGCGGACCAGGACGAGGCGCTGGCCGCGATGACGGAGCTCGGCCGCGCCCACGCCACGGCTGCGGCCCCGCTCGAAGTGCTCGCGCACCCCCTCCCGTTTCGCCGCTTCACCCCGCCGCTGCTCCATCCGCTGCAGGCCGACCTTGTCGCCATCGCCCTGAGCGGGCGCGCCCCATCCCTCGGGTTGGGCACCGTGCCGCTCGATGCGCTGGACACGGCCATCGACGCCTGGATCGCCGCAGACCCATCCCGCCGCCGCCACATCCAGACGGGACCGTCATCTCCCGGCTTCCGCCCCCGCACGCACTGGGACGACGCCACCTGGTCCCGCTACTGCACCCTGGCGCGGGAACTCGATCCACGCGCCACGCTCGCCCGGTTGCCGGACGTGACATAGGGCCCCGATTTCAGGGTTGACACGATCACGAGATGACGATTCATGCTGTCGATTCGGGCTGAAAGCCCTACATGAGGTTCGCTCAGAGGTGACTTCGTATGGCGGGCGGCGAACCACACAAGACCGGCGCGCAACTTGCGGCGCTACACTGTGACCGGGATGCCGAAATGGATCGTGCCCGCGACAGGGTCTCGGACTCCAGGATCGACGAACTGATCGTCTCCATGCTTGCGGCCCGCGGCGACGGCGCGCTCGCTCGTGGTAGGATCGAGATGGACAACGCCGTCGCACGCATCCGCTTCATCGACACGGTGCCTTGCCTCCGAATGTCCGAGTTGGCGGAAGCGGGGCTGCAGCCGGCCAGGCTCCTTGGGGAGCGGGCCTGCTTCGCAGTGCCGTTCCAGGGCGAGGACCGCTTTCCTGCCTTCCAGTTCCTCGACGGGGAGGCAAGGCCCGCGATTGGGCGCGCGTTGCGTATGCTCCCGAACGGGATGACGCCCTGGCAGATCGGCTTCTGGTTCGTGTCTTCCAATCCCTGGCTGGACGGACTCGCGCCGGCAGATCGGCTTGACGATGTTCCGGCTGTGGTGGAAGCCGCGCGAATGGAAAGTGAAGCCCTGCCAGGGTGACGGTACCGCCGCCGCCGCCGCATCCGGTAGAATGCCACGTCGTTCCCGTCTCCGCCGGCACCGTGCTGCACCGGATACACGATGCCCAGTTCGAGCCTGCGGAGTTCAATCCTGGCCTGGGCAGCTCCCGCTTCGCACCGATCGCCCCAGGGCACGGCAACCAGGTGCCGACTTGCTATGCCGCCAGCGGTTTCCCCTGCGCCGCATTCGAAACCGTCTTCCATGACATCGATCCGACAGCACGCTTCAAGTCCGTCTCGATCGCGCGGGTCGCCACCCTCGTGTACTCTCAACTCGCCCCATCACGGGACCTCCGCCTGGCTAGCCTTTTCGAGATCGATCTCAACCGATGGGGCTACTCCCGTCGGCAATTGATCGATACGCCGGCCAGCACCTACGCTTCCACCCGCCTCTGGTCGGCTGCCATCCACCAGTCGGACCCCTCGATCGACGGCATGATCTGGACATCGCGCCGTGACGATCAGCAGCGCGCGATGCTGCTTTTCGGAGACAGGGTGGCTCCGCATGATCTCACCGTCATCGCCACGGAGCGGATCGCCTCAAGCCCGCTCTGGCTCGGCACGCTCCGCGATCTGGGCGCCCGGGCCGGCATCGTCCTGACGATGTGACACGCTCACCCCGCCAGACGCACCACGGCATCCAGCAGCACCTGCGCCCCCGCCGCCAACTGCGCCGCGTCCGTGAACTCCGCCGGGTGGTGCGTCACGCCACCCCGCGACGGCACGAACAGCATCGCGCTCGGGCACAGCCCCGCCACCAGCACGCTGTCATGCCCCGCCGCCGCCACCGCGTCCCGCACCCGCATCTGCCGAGCCGTCGCCACCTCCCGCAGCACCGCGCCCAGCCCGGCATCGAACGCCACCGGCCCGAACGTCGCATACGGGTCGATCGCCACGTCCACCCCACGCCGGGCCGCGATCGCCCGGACGTCCGCCAGCAGCGCATCCTGCATCGACCCCGCCTGCCCCGCATCCGAGTGCCGCACATCCAAGTGCAGCCGCGTCCGCTCCGGCACCGCGCCGCGCACGTTCGGCTCGTTCCGGATCCATGCCGCCGACGTCCGCCCGGCCGGCTCCGCCGCCAGCCCGATCCGCTCGCACGCCAGGATCATCTCCGCCGCGGCCACCAGGCTGTCCCGCCGCCGCTCCATCGCCGTCGCCCCGGCATGGCTCGGCGCGCCCGTGACCGTGACATGGAAGTACCGCGCCTGCACGGTGCCCGTGACGATGCCGATATCCGCCCCCTCCGCCTCCAGCACCGGACCCTGCTCGATATGCGGCTCGATCCAATACGCCCAGTCCCGCGGGGCCGGCGGCGCCAGACCCACCTGGCCGCTCTCCACCAACGCCTCGGCGACCGTCATCCCCGCATCGTCCCGCGTCGCCAGCGCCACCTCCAGCGCCAATCCCCCCGCATGGACACGGCTGCCCATCATCGCGGGCGCGAACCGGCTCCCCTCCTCGTTGGTCCAGACCACCAGCTCCAACGGAGCCGCCAGCGCCGCCCCGTGCAGCGCCCGCATCACCTCCAACCCGGCCAGCACGCCGAACGCGCCATCGAACCGGCCGCCCGTGGGCACCGTGTCCAGGTGGCTGCCGAACGCCACCGCCGGCCGCGTCGTGGTCCCTGCCCGCCGCAGGAACAGATTGCCGATCCCGTCCCGATGCAGCCGCAGCCCCAACGGCTCGCACCACCGCAGCAGCAGCGCCCGGGCCTCCGCATCGGCACCGGACAAGGCCGGACGGTCGCTCCCGCCCCCGGGCGTCGGCCCCACCTGGGCCATGTCCATATGCGCCTGCCACAGCCGCGCGGCGTCGACGGTGGGCGTCATGCCGGCACCGGATTATGGCACGCGAACCCCATCGTCCCCTCCCCCGTCCACGCCGGATACTCGACCCGGCACACATCCAGCGCCCGCTCGCACCGCGGATGGAAATGGCACCCCGGCGGCGGATTGGCCGCCGAGGGAATCTCCCCCACCACCCGCGGCATCACCCCCCGCTTCGACGGATCCGGCAGCGGGGACGCATCCCGAAGCACCCGCGTGTACGGGTGCCGAGGCCGCGCGAACACCTCGCCGACCGTCCCCTGCTCCACGATCCGCCCCAGATACATCACCGCGACCCGGCTGCAGAACCACCGCACCACCGCCAGGTCGTGGCTCACGAACACGAACGCCAATCCCCGCCGTGCCTGCAGGTCCTTCAGCAGCATCAGCACCTGCGCCTGCACGGAGACGTCCAGCGCCGACACAGGCTCGTCCGCCACCACCAGCTCCGGCTTCAGCGCCAGCGCCCGCGCGATCCCGATCCGCTGCCGCTGCCCCCCGCTGAACGCGTGCGGATGCCGCGACGCCGCCGCCGCCGGCAGCCCCACCTCCTCCAGCAGCGCCCCCGCCTGCGCCAGGGCGTCCGCCCCGCGGGCCACGCCATGCACCCGCAACGGCTCCGCCAGCGTCTGCCCGATGGTGCGCGCCGGGTTCAGCGAGGAGTACGGGTCCTGGAACACGATCTGCATTCGCCGCCGCAGCGCGATCAGCGCGTCCCCTCGCGCCGCCCGCACGTCCTGCCCCCCGAACCGCACCATTCCGGCATCCGGCTCGATCAGCCGCATTAACGCCCGTGCCGCGGTGCTCTTGCCGCACCCGCTCTCCCCCACCAGCCCGAACGCCTCCCCGGGCCCCACATGGAACGTGACCCCGTCGACGGCGCGCACGGTCGTGGTGACCGGCCGCGGGAAGCCGCGCGTCTGGCTGAAATGCTTCACCAGCCCGGACACGGACAGGATCGCCGCTCCCTCTCCCGTCGCGACAGGGGCGGAATGGGGCATCGCCGCGCCTCCAGGCCCGTCCGTCACTGCGACAACTTCGGATCGGTCGCGTCCCGCAACCCATCCCCCACCATGTTCAGCCCCAGCACCAGCATCAGGATCGCCAGCCCGGGAAACACGCTCAGCCACGGCGCGTCCAGGATGTTCTCGAACCCGTCCCGCATCATCCCGCCCCAGGTCGGCGTCGGCGGAGAGACCCCCAGCCCGATGAACGACAGGCTCGCTTCCGTCCGCACCGCGGTCGCCATCCACAACGACCCCATCACCAGCACCTCGGACAGGATGTTCGGCAGGATATGCACGAACAGGATGCGCGCATGGCTGAAGCCCAGCGACCGCCCGGCCTCCACATACGCCCGCTCCTTCAGGCTCAGCACCGGCGCCCGGGCGATCCGCGCGAACGGCGCCACCGCCGTCAGCGCGATCGCGAACACCAGGTTCCACAGATCCGGCCCCAGCAGCGCGACCACGATCAGCCCCAGGATCAACGAAGGAAAGCTGAGCAGCACATCCATCGCCTGCATCACGACCAGGTCGAACCGCCCGCCCACATACCCGCTCACCATCCCGATGGCGCCCCCCACCAGGATCGCCGCCGCGATCGACGTCACGGCCACCACCAGGCTGATGCGCGCCCCCCACATCAGCCGCGACAGCACGTCCCGCCCATACGCATCCGTCCCGAACAGGAACTCGCGCGACGGCCCCACCAGCCGCTCGATGATGTTCTGGTCCAAGGGATCATAGGGCGCGATCCACGGCGCAAGCACCGCCGCCCCCGCGATCAGCAGGCACAGCAGCGCCCCGATGCTCGCGATCGGATACTCCGCGATCCGCCTCATGCGCGCTTCACGCGCGGGTCGATGAACCCGTAGGTCAGGTCGGTGACCAGGTTCACCACCACGATCAGGAAGCAGTAGATCACCATCAACCCCTGCAGCATCGTGTAGTCCCGCTGGTTCAGCGCCCCCACGATGATCTTCCCCAGCCCCGGCCGGTTGAACACGATCTCCGTCAGCACCGAGTTCCCGATCAGGATCCCCACATACAGCCCCACCACCGTCACCACCGGCATCGCCGCGTTCCGCAGCCCGTGCCGCCACACGATCGTCCGCCCCGGCACCCCCTTGGCCCGCGCCGTCCGCATGTAGTCCTCTCCCAGCACCTGCAGCATCGAGCTCCGCGTCACCCGCGTGATGTACGCCGCCATCACCAGCCCCAGCGTCACCGCCGGCAACACCAGCTTCAACAGCCGATCCGCGGGGTCCGAAAGGTTCGCATTCCCGATCACCGGAAACACCCGCCAATGCAGCGCGAACACCAGCAGCAGGAAGATCCCCGACACGAACACCGGAAAGCTCAAGCCCACCAGCGACAGCAGTCGGGCCGCGACGTCGATCCACCGGTTCCGGTGCCGCGCCGCCGCCACGCCCGCGGGCACCCCCACCGCGATCCCCACCACCATCGCGGCCAGCGTCAGGTCGATCGTATGCGGCATGACCGCCGCGACATCCGCCAGGATCGGCCGCCCCGTCACCAGGCTCCGTCCGAAATCCCCCGTCAGCGAGTTCCCGAGAAACTCCACATATTGCGTCAGCAACGGCCGATCGACCCCGAGCTTCGTGCGCAGCGCCGCCACGGCATCAGGGGTCGCCCGATCGCCCAGGATCGCGATCGCCGGGTCCCCCGGCACGACGCGCACCAGCAGGAACACGAGCGTCAGCACCGCGACCAGCGTCGGCACGGCGGCGACCAGCCGGCGGAGGATGTAGAAGATCATTGCGGACAGACTGGCCCGTGTCGCCCGCCGCCACAACTGGCTGTTACTGCCGCCATCCCCCTTGCGAGGGGGTAGGGCCGGCTGTATAGGCACGCCTCCCAGGGTCAAAGGGGCCGTAGCTCAGTTGGGAGAGCGCCTGAATGGCATTCAGGAGGTCAGCGGTTCGATCCCGCTCGGCTCCACCACCGTCGTCGATCTGCCCCCGGTCACGCCAGCGCGGGCCGACCGCCGCTTGAATGCGGGGAGCGCCGGACGATGACGCCCCCCGCGTCCACCCCGCCCGCCAGCCCCGGAGCCGGCCCCTACGCACACTCGCTTCAGGGCCGCCCGACCGCCGAGTGGGAACCCCTGGCCCGCCACCTTACCGAAACCGCCGACGACGCGGCCGCCAACGCATCCCCCTTCGGCTGGGCCGAGGTCGCCCGCACGGCCGGCCGCCTCCACGACATCGGCAAGATATCGCCGGAGTTCCAATCCTACATCCGCGGCAACGCCCAGAAAGGCCCCGACCACGCCAGTGCCGGCGCCGTCGAGGCCCTTGCGGCATACGGACCTCCGCTCGGCAGCCTGCTGGCGCTCATTGTCGCCGGCCATCACAGCGGCCTCCCCGATCCCGAAACGCTTCGCCGCCGCCTCGGCCGCCCGTTGCCGGACCACGCGGGATGGCAAGCCCACGCCGGCACCCCGCCCCAGAAATCCGCGCTGGCGCCCACCGGCCCCCCGCAGCGCCCGAACCCGTTCGGCGCGGGCTTCAGCCGGTCCTTTCTCGTCAGAATGCTGTTCTCCTGCCTCGTCGACGCCGACTTCATCGCGACCGAACGCTTCATGCAGCCCACCCTTCCAGCCCGCGGCAACGGCGTCGCCATCGCGGACCTCCGCGACCGGCTGGTTGAGCACATGCGAAACGTCCGCACCCGCGCCCCCGCGTCCCCCCTCAACGCGATCCGGACGGAGATCCTGGACCACGCCGAACGCAAGGCCGCCGACCCCCCCGGCCTGTTCACCCTCACCGTCCCCACCGGCGGCGGCAAGACGCTCGCCTCCCTCGCCTTCGCGCTCGAGCACGCCGTCCGCCACGGCCTCCGCCGGGTCATCGTCGTCATCCCCTACACCGCCATCATCGAGCAGACTGCTCAGGTCTACCGCGATGCCATCGGACACCCCGGCGCCATCCTCGAACACCACGCCTCGTTCGACTGGGAGCGGCAGCCCGACGGCGACGGCGGCGACGAGCGGGACGGACGCGGCCCGCTGCGCCGCGCCGCCGAGAACTGGGACGCCCCCATCGTCGTCACCACAGCCGTCCAGTTCTTCGAGAGCCTGTTCGCAAACCGGACATCCCGCTGCCGCAAGCTGCACAACATCGCCCGCAGCGTGGTCGTGCTCGACGAGGCGCAGACGATGCCGACGGCCCTGCTGCTGCCCTGCATGGCCGCCCTGGAAGAGTTGAGCCTCAACTACGGCGCCAGCATCGTGCTGTGTACCGCCACCCAGCCGGCCCTCCGCCGCATCGACGAAGCCGTCATCGAGCGCAAGCCCGGCGGCGCGCCCGTGAACCGCGGCCTCGACATCCCGCCCGCCCGCGAACTCGCGCCCCGCCCCCGCGAGCTCTACGAGACCCTGACCCGCACCGCCGTCGAGGTGCTCCCCGGCACGCAGGACGACCAGGTCCTCGCCGACGCCTTCGCCCGCGCACCGCAGATGCTCTGCATCGTCAACAGCCGCGCCCACGCCCGCGACGTGTTCGAGCGCATCCGCGGCATGGACGGCGCCGTCCACCTCACGACGCTGATGTGCGGCGCGCACCGGCGCCAGGTCCTGAAGGCGCTGCGCGGCCGCCTGGCCGAGGGCCTCCCCGTCCGGCTTGTGTCGACCAGCCTGATCGAGGCCGGCGTGGACATCAGCTTCCCCGAGGTCTGGCGCGCCATGACCGGCCTCGACTCGATCGCCCAGGCCGCCGGACGCTGCAACCGCAACGGCGAACTGCTGCCCAGGCTCGGCAGGGTCGTCGTGTTCGATCCCGCCGAGCCTGGGCAGCAGTTCGCTGCCTTGCGCGACGCCCAGCAGGCCGCCCGCCCGATCCTGCGCGACTCGCCCGACCCCCTCGGCCTGCAGGCCGTGGCGGACTACTTCCGCGCGCTCTACGCCCAGAAGGGCTACGGCACCCTCGACTCCCGCCAGGTCGGCGCCACGCGCGGCATCCTCCCCGCGCTCGATGAGGGCGGGGCAGAGTGGCGCTACCCCTTCGAGGGCATCGCCGACGCCTTCCGCCTCATCGACGAGACGATGCTGCCGGTCGTCGTGCCCTGGGGAGACGGCATCGCGCACCTCGATCGGCTGGCCCGGTCGCAGGGCCGCGCCGGCCCGCTGCTGCGCGCCCTGCAGCCCTACACGGTCGGCATCCCGGCCCGCGCCCACGCTGACTGGCTCGCCGCCGGCGCCCTCATCCCCGCCCGCCGCGACCTCGGCGATGCCGTGCTCCGCCTCAAGGACCTGTTGCCGCTCTATGTGCCGGCAACGGGGCTCGACCTGACGAACCCGTCCTACCGCACCAGCGAGGAAAACATTTGGTAAAGGCCTGTTGATCCGAATCGATTGCCTGACGCAACGTGATTCGGGGAGGACACCATGCCTTACGGAATCCGCTTGCACGTCTGGGGGGAGCGCGCCTGCTTCACCCGCCCCGAAATGAAGGTCGAGCGCGTCAGCTACGACGTCCCCACCCCCTCCGCCGCCCGCGGCATCCTCGAGGCGATCCACTGGAAACCCCAGATCGCCTGGATCGTCGATCGCATCCACGTCCTCCGCCCCATCCGCACCCAGACCTTCCGCCGCAACGAGGTCGGCTCCCGCGCCAGCGCCACCCTCGCCGCCCGCGCCCTGAAATCCCGCAACCTCCAGGGCGTCGGCCTGGCCGCCGACCAGGACCGCCAGCAGCGCGCCGCAACCATCCTCACCGACGTCGCCTACGTCATCGAGGCCCACTTCGTCCTCACGCCCCGCGGCAAGGACGAGGACCCGGCCAAGCACGCCGCCATGTTCACCCGCCGCGCCGCCGCCGGGCAGTGCTTCCACCGCCCCTGCCTCGGCGCCCGCGAGTTCCCCGCCGAGTTCGCCCTGATCGCCGAAGGCCACCCCCTCCCCGAAACCACCCTGCCCGACCGCGACCGCGACCGCGACCTCGGCTGGATGCTCCACGACATCGACTTCGCCGACGGCCGCACCTCCCGCTTCTTCCGCGCCCGCCTCGCCGGCGGGGTGCTCGACGTGGCCGCATGCCTCGCCGAGGGCGGCCTCGCCGCATGACGATCCTGCAGGAGCTGGACCGCTACTACGGGCGTATGGCCACACGGGGCGACGTCGTCCTCCCGGGCTGGTCGAACGAGCCGATCGGCGTCGTGCTCGAGCTCGGCCACGACGGCGCGCTCCTCGGCACCGAACTGCGGCTCGACGACCGCAAGCGCCCGAAGATCGAGCAGGCGCCCAAGTGGTTCAGCCGCTCCGGCAACGGCTCCACCCCCTACTTCCTCTGGGACAACGCCGCCTACGCGCTCGGCCTCGGCGCCAAGGACCCCGGCAAGACCGCCCGCGACCACGTCGCCTTCAAGGCGCTCCACGCAGAGGCCTTGGCCGGCGCCGACGACGAGGGCCTCGTCGCCCTCCGCCGCTTCCTGGAAACCTGGATCCCCGACCGCACCCTCGTCCCCGCCCTCGACGACAAGCTGCTCCTCCTCAACGTCGCCTTTCGCCTCCGCGGCGACCCCACCCTCGTCCACCAGCGCCACGCGGCCCAACCCCTCGTCGATCGCCTGCGGACCGGGGGCCGGAAGGGCGACACCGGCTTCTGCCTCGTGCGCGGAGCCAGCCTCCCCCTCGTCCGCCTCCACCCCAAGGTCAAGGGCGTCGACGGCACCGCCTCCGCCGAGGTCCCGCTCGTCTCCTTCAACAACGACGCCTTCACCTCCTACGGCAAGGAGCAGGGCTACAACGCTCCCACCTCCGAGGACGCCGCCTTCCGTTACGGCGCCGCCCTCAACGCCCTGCTGGCCCGCGGCGGCCGCACCCGCCTCCGCATCGCCGACGCCACCGTCGCCTTCTGGGCCGACGCCTCCGCGCTGGACGCCGCCAACGCCGAGGCCGCCGCGCGCCAGGCGGAATCGCTGTTCGGCTCCATGTTCGTCGACGCCCCGCCCGCGGACGAGGTCAAGGACTCCGACCAGGCCGCCCGCGTGCGGGACCAATTGCAGCAGATCGCGGCCGGCCAGCCGCTCACCACGCTGGCCCCCGAACTCGCCGAGGGCGTCCGCTTCAACGTCCTCGCCCTCGCCCCCAACGCCGCCCGCCTCTCGATCCGCACCTGGCTCTCCGACGACTTCCGCCGCTTCGCCGAGGCCCTCGCCGCCTGGCAGCGCGACCTCGCCATCGCGCCGCCCCCCTGGCGCGACCGCTTCCCCTCCGTCCAACGCCTTCTGCGGCAGACGACGGCGCTCCAGGAAGACACCAAGAACATCCCCCCCGGCCTCGCCGGCGCCGTGCTGCGCGCCGTGCTCGACGGCACGCCCCTCCCGCGCACCCTGCTCGCCGCCGCCATCACCCGGCTGCGCGCCGGCGACGACCCGTCCCGCGGCTGGCACGCCGCCGCCATCAAGGCCTGCCTCGCCCGCATCGACCCTAAGGAGACCCCGCCCGTGGCACTCGACCCCGCCCTCCCCAACACCGCCTACCAGCTCGGACGCCTCTTCGCCGTGCTGGAGGAGGCGCAGCGCCAGGCACTCGGCCGCGTCAACGCCTCCATCGCCGACCGCTACTACGGCGCCTTCTCCGCCACCCCCGCCCGCGTGTTCGGCACCCTGATGCGCGGCGCCCGCACCCACATCTCCACCGCCCACAAGCTCAAGAAGGGCTTCTGGATCGACCGCCGCCTGGAGGAGATCGTGGCCGGCCTCCCCGAAACCCTGCCCGCCACCCTCCGCCTCGAGGACCAGGGCCGCTTCGCCATCGGCTACTACCACGAGCGCGCCACCCGCCGCCCCGCCACCGAATCCGAGACCCCCGACACACCCGAGTCCAACACACCCGCGACCGAGACGGAGACCCTCTGATGCCCCGCGACAACGCCCTCCGGCACCGCCACGAGTTCGTGCTGCTCTTCGACGTCAGGAACGGCAACCCCAACGGCGACCCCGATGCCGGCAACATGCCCCGCATGGACCCCGAAACCGGCCACGGCCTCGTCAGCGACGTCTGCCTCAAGCGCAAGATCCGCAACTACGTCGAACTCGCCCGCGCCGACGCCCAGCGCTTCCGCATCTACGTCACCGAGGGCGCGGTGCTGAACGAGAAGCACCGCGAGGCCTACGTGGCGCTCCGCCCGAACGACAAGAAGGTCGCCGACCCGAAGAACAAGGAAGCCAAGCCCGAAAGCGACGAGGAGGCCCTCCGCCTCCGCAACTTCATGTGCGACAACTTCTACGACATCCGTGCCTTCGGCGCCGTCATGGGCACCAAGATCAACGCCGGCCAGGTCCGCGGACCCGTGCAGATCGCCTTCGCCACCTCGGTCGAACCCGTCCTGCCGCTGGAGATCTCCATCACCCGCATGGCCGCGACCAACGAGGCCGAGAAGAAGGACCGCGCCGAAGGCGACGACTCGCCCGAGAAGCGCGGCGACAACCGCACCATGGGCCGCAAGCACATCATCCCGTACGGCCTCTACCGCGCCCACGGCTTCGTCTCCGCCCCCCTCGCCTATGACGACCGCAAGGGCACCGGCTTCAGCGACGACGACTTGGCCCTACTGTTCGACGCCCTCACGGACATGTTCGAACACGACCGCTCGGCCGCCCGCGGCGAGATGACGACGCGCAAGCTCGTCGTCTTCCGCCACGCCTCCGCCCTCGGCAACGCCCGCGCCCAGGACCTGTTCGCACGCGTCACGGTCGATCGCGTCCCCGGCGGCCCCGATGGCCCCGCCCGCGCCTTCTCCGACTACGCCATCACCGTCGACCGCGACGCCATGCCGGAAGGGGTGGAACTCATCGAGCGGTGACCACGCCCCCCGACCCGGCGCTGGAAGACGCCCTCATCCCGCTCTCCGCCCTCCAGCACCACCTCTTCTGCCCACGCCAATGCGCCCTCATCCACGTCGAGGGCCTGTGGGCCGAGGACGGCGCCACCGCCGCCGGCCGCATCCTGCACGAAAAGGTCGACGCCGGCGGCGCCGAAACCCGCCCCGGCGTCCGCACCGCCCGCGGCGTCGCCCTCCGCTCCCTCGCCCTCGGCGTCGCCGGGCGCGCCGACGTCGTCGAATGGCAGGGCCGCCCGCCCCGCCCCATCCCCGTCGAATACAAGCGCGGCAAGCCCAAGGCCCACCGCGCCGACGAGGTCCAGCTCTGCGCCCAGGCCATCTGTCTCGAGGAGATGCTGGGCGCCCCCGTCCCCGACGGCGCGCTGTTCTACGGCCAGACCCGCCGCCGTCTCGTCGTCCGCTTCGACGACAACCTCCGCGCCCTCACCGCCGCCACCGCCCGCGCCGCCCGCGCGAACATCGCCGCCGGCCGCACCCCGCCGCCGGTCCATACCGCCGCCTGCGGCAAATGCTCGATGCAGGACCTCTGCACCCCCGCGGCGCTCCAGGCCCCGCCCGACGTCGCCCGCTGGCTTGCCGCCGAGATCGAGGCCTGACGGGATGCGCCGCCTGCTCAACACCATCTACGTCACGACGGAAGACGCCTGGCTCCGCAAGGACGGCGCCAACATCGTCGTCGAGGTCGCCGGCGCCGAGCGCGGCCGGGCGCCCCTGCACCTCCTCGACGGCGTCGTCGCCCTCTCCCGCGCCGGCGCCTCCCCGTCCCTGCTCGCGGCCTGCGCCGAAGCCGGCATCACCGTCTCCTACCTGTCGCCCGAGGGCCGCTTCCTCGCCCGCGTCGAAGGACCGCGCACCGGCAACGTCCTCCTTCGCCGGACCCAGTTCCGCGCCGCCGACGACCAGGTCCGCACCACCCCCATCGTCCGCAGCATCGTCGCGGCCAAGGCGGCGAACCAGCGCGCCGTCATCCGCCGGGCCATCCGCGACCACGGCGCCACCCTGCCGCCCGAACGCCTCGCACGCCTGGTCGAGGCCGAGCGCCGCCTGACCGACGCCGCCCGCCGCACCCTCCCGGCCGCTGACGTCGCAACCCTCCGCGGCCTGGAGGGCGAGGCCGCCAGCCTCTACTTCGGCGTCTTCGACGACCTGGTCCGCGTCGACGATCCCGCCCTCCGCTTCACCGGCCGCTCCCGCCGCCCGCCGCTCGACGCCATGAACACCCTGCTGTCCTTCCTCTACGCCATGCTCGGCCACGACTGCCGCTCGGCCCTGGAGGCGCACGGGCTCGATCCCCAGGTCGGCTTCCTCCACGCCGACCGTCCCGGTCGCGCAAGCCTCGCCCTCGACCTGATGGAGGAGTTCCGCCCCGTCCTGGCCGACCGCCTGGCCCTCAGCCTCGTGAACCGGCGCCAGGTGGCGGCCGGCGACTTTGTCGTCGAGGACACCGGCGGCGTCCGCCTGACCGACGATGCCCGCAAGCGCGTCCTGGTCGCCTGGCAGGACCGCAAGAAGGACCAGGTGCGCCACCCCTTCCTCGACGAATCGGTCGCGTTCGGCCTGGTCCCGGCCATCCAGGCGCAGCTCCTGGCGCGGCACCTGCGCGGCGATCTCGACGGCTACCCGCCGTTCATCTGGCGCTGAGCGATGCTGATGCTGGTCGCATACGACGTGAGCACCACCGACCCGGCCGGCCGCCGCCGCCTGCGCCGCGTCGCCCGCGCCTGCCTCGACCTGGGACAACGCGTGCAGAACTCGGTGTTCGAATGCGAGGTCGATCCGGCCCAATGGACCGCCCTGCGCGCCCGCCTGATCGACGAGATCGACCCGAAGACCGACAGCCTCCGCTTCTATCGCCTGGGTGCGGACGCACGCCACCGGGTGGAACACGTGGGTGCGAAACCGGTGCTGGACCTGGACGGCCCCCTCGTCTTCTGATTCGATGCGTGCGATCCTGAAGCGAACACACGCAACCCGGCTGGATCGCGCAGGCTCTAAGGCATTGTGAATACGTCAATCAATCCCGAACCGGGCCACCCAATCCCATATCTCCCACACCAAACCCACCCCGTTCGCAGAACCACCCCGATTCCCCCCGCCGTTCCAACGCGCTACAACCGGAGGCGCCGCCCCCTCACGGGGGCGCGGATCGAAACGGATGTGTGGCAAGCCTGCAACGGGCCGGTTGCGGCCGCCCCCTCACGGGGGCGCGGATCGAAACTACCTCGACTCCGACTTCGCCCCTGACCTCGCGTGGCCGCCCCCTCACGGGGGCGCGGATCGAAACTCCTATCTCAAGTGGGATGGCGACCGTGGTTAGGCCGCCCCCTCACGGGGGCGCGGATCGAAACATGTCCATCGTCAACCCCGAACGCGATGAAGATGACGCCGCCCCCTCACGGGGGCGCGGATCGAAACGTGATCGTGGCCGGGCATCTCCGCATCGGCGCCGTCGCCGCCCCCTCACGGGGGCGCGGATCGAAACGGTGCACGTGGGATTGCTGACGGCCGCCGCGGCCGGCCGCCCCCTCACGGGGGCGCGGATCGAAACAAGTACACGCTGCCCCGCGAGAGCACGCCCCGGAAGCCGCCCCCTCACGGGGGCGCGGATCGAAACTTGATGTCAGCGTCCGCACCAGCAACGCCTACGGCCGCCCCCTCACGGGGGCGCGGATCGAAACGCCGAGACCGGCGCCGCGGCGCCCTGGTGTCCGGCCGCCCCCTCACGGGGGCGCGGATCGAAACACGCCCTCCAGCTCCAGCCCGAAGGCCGGCTGATGCCGCCCCCTCACGGGGGCGCGGATCGAAACTGTGACTGCCGCGACTATCTGGACGCAATCGTTGCCGCCCCCTCACGGGGGCGCGGATCGAAACAACGCCCTTGTCGCGTTTATCGACAGGTGGACCGGCCGCCCCCTCACGGGGGCGCGGATCGAAACGCTCCGGTCTCCA
The DNA here is from genome assembly GCA_964246015.1 of uncultured Acetobacteraceae bacterium. GTDB lineage: Bacteria > Pseudomonadota > Alphaproteobacteria > Acetobacterales > Acetobacteraceae > JBBROS01. Next base: position 25,305 of record CAXTPG010000019.1, on the reverse strand, counting down.
GCCCCCGCGCGTACTGCTGCAGCCGCCCCCTCACGGGGGCGCGGATCGAAACTTGCGCCTGGGCGCGCACTGGGACCTGCCCGACCGGCCGCCCCCTGACGGGGGCGCGGATCGAAACATCCCGCTGATCCCGGACGAGAACGGCCACCTCGCCGCCCCCTCACGGGGGCGCGGATCGAAACGCTGCATCCGCCGCGCGCTCCGCTACGGCTTCCGCCGCCCCCTCACGGGGGCGCGGATCGAAACCCGTTCCAGGACGCCATTGCCGACGCGTTTACCGCCGCCCCCTCACGGGGGCGCGGATCGAAACTGGGTCGGGTGCATGGCGGCGCTGGCTGACAAGCGGCCGCCCCCTCACGGGGGCGCGGATCGAAACACCCGGGGAGCGCTCGGCCGATCGACACCCACGCGCCGCCCCCTCACGGGGGCGCGGATCGAAACCACGATGAGTACACCCGCCGCCTGGCGCTTTCAGCCGCCCCCTCACGGGGGCGCGGATCGAAACCCTGTTCCGGCACGGAATGCGTCCATCCGGAACCGCCGCCCCCTCACGGGGGCGCGGATCGAAACCGGTTCCGGGCGCGGTGTCGCCACCACCGCCGTCGGCCGCCCCCTCACGGGGGCGCGGATCGAAACCTGGTCAGCCTGCGATACGCCCGCCTCAACGACGGCCGCCCCCTCACGGGGGCGCGGATCGAAACCTGTTCCCCGGTCGGCGCAGCACCGAACACGAGGGCCGCCCCCTCACGGGGGCGCGGATCGAAACACGGCAGGCGATGTGGACGGCTGTAGAACACCGTGCCGCCCCCTCACGGGGGCGCGGATCGAAACACGTAGGCGATAGTCGGCGTCGGCTGTCCCTTGGGCCGCCCCCTCACGGGGGCGCGGATCGAAACTGGCGTTCGTCGGCTCGATATTAGCGGAGGCTCAGCCGCCCCCTCACGGGGGCGCGGATCGAAACCGCAAGTCCGTGGGCTACCTCTCCTCGCCGGCGGCCGCCCCCTCACGGGGGCGCGGATCGAAACGCGCTCGCGGCCGCCGGCTTCATCGACCTCTACTGCCGCCCCCTCACGGGGGCGCGGATCGAAACCTCGCGCATGAAGTTCAGGCCGTGATCCCAGAGGGCCGCCCCCTCACGGGGGCGCGGATCGAAACTCGAACGCGACAAGCGTCCGGATTACCAATCTCGGGCCGCCCCCTCACGGGGGCGCGGATCGAAACACCAGTTCGGGGCGGTGATCAAGCCCAAGAACAAGCCGCCCCCTCACGGGGGCGCGGATCGAAACAGCTTCGACCACCAGCAGCTCCGCGTTTGCAAGGGCCGCCCCCTCACGGGGGCGCGGATCGAAACGTGCTCCGGCTGGAGGACCAGCTCAGCGGCGGGAGCCGCCCCCTCACGGGGGCGCGGATCGAAACGTGATGCGGCTCCGCACGAAAACGACGATCGATGGCCGCCCCCTCACGGGGGCGCGGATCGAAACGCGCTAGAGGATGAGGTAATATGGTTGAAAACCGCCGCCCCCTCACGGGGGCGCGGATCGAAACTCCGCGAAGCTCCCCACGGGCGCTCCGCGCGACGGGCCGCCCCCTCACGGGGGCGCGGATCGAAACCGTCAGGCGTTCGTTCTCACGGGTAAAGGGAGCGGCCGCCCCCTCACGGGGGCGCGGATCGAAACAAGTTCACCGGCGACGCGACGCCCGGCGATTTCGAGCCGCCCCCTCACGGGGGCGCGGATCGAAACCGCTCACTGCCGGACAGCAGACGGGCAGCCGGCCGCCGCCCCCTCACGGGGGCGCGGATCGAAACATCGTCCGGATCGGCCATTGCAGCGAGGCGAGCGGGCCGCCCCCTCACGGGGGCGCGGATCGAAACGGCAGGTCGGGACCGATCATCGCGTCCAGCATCGCTTCGCCCCCTCACAGGATCGCAAATCGCAACCAGTCGGACGAACCCCGCGCGCACGAGGTCAGAACCACCCCGCCGTATCGTTCGACCGCCCACGCTGGTCCCCCGCCCAATACCGCGCCATGATCACCCCAAAATCAGGAAAACCAGCCATGCGGACGCTCGCCGCCCTCCTCCTCCTCCTCCTCGCCGCCCACGCCCGCGCCGAGACCGCCCAGCTCCGCATCGGCGTCCAGTACGGCACCTCGATGCTCGCCGTCATGCTCATGGAGAACGGCAAGCTCATCGAGAAGCACGCCCGCGCCGCCGGGCTGCCCGACGTCGCCGTCAGCTACCGCAACATCAGCGGCCCGGTTGCCATGAGCGACGGCGTCCTCTCCGGCGCTCTCGACATCGGCATCAATGGCGCGCCCTCCGTCCTGCTGCTCTGGGACAAGACCCGCAACGGCCCCTCCGCCGTCCGCGGCCTTGCCGCCGTCAGCACCAATCCCTCCATCCTGGTGACCCGCAACCCCGAAGTCCGCGGTATCAAGGACCTTTCCGAACGCGACCGCATCGCCCTTCCCGGCGTGAAGATCGCCCTCAACGCGATCCTTCTTCAGATGGCGGCGCAGGCCGCCTGGGGACCCGACCAATGGTCCCGCCTCGACGCCCGCACCACCACTCTCGGCCACCCGGATGCCCTCGCCGCCATGCTCTCCGGCGCCGGCGACGTCACCGCCCATTTCAGCGGCCCGCCCTTCTCCACCATCGAGATCAAGGCCGGCATGCGTCCCATCCTGCGCGCCCACGACGTCCTGGGCGACGGCTGGGACATGCTGATGTTCGCCAGCCAGCGCTTCCACGACGCGAACCCGAAACTCATGGCCGCCACCATCGCCGCGCTCGACGAGGCCCAGTCCGCCATCAAGGCCGACCCCCGCGCCGCCGCCGCCACCTACCTCGTCATGGCCAACGACAAGAAGTCCACCGTCGACGAGATCCTCGCCATCATCACCGACCCCGACACCACCTATGGCATGGCTCCCCGCAGCGTCATGCAGTTCGCGACCTTCATGCACGGCATCGGCCTGATCAGGAACAAGCCCGCCTCCTGGTCCGACGTCTTCTTCCCCGACCTGCCACGCTGATCCCCATGATCGGCTGGCGCGCCCGCATCGGCATCCTGGTCCCGCCGGGCAACCCCACGGTCGAGCCCGAGACCCAGGCCCTTCTCCCCCCGGGCTGCAGCCTCCACTACACCCGTATGACCGCCACCGGCGAAACCGGCAGCCTGCTGGGCCAGGAGGACCGCAACCGCCAGATGATCGAGGGCCTGCACGACGCCACCGCCCTCCTCGCCCTCGTCCGCCCCGCCGTCGTCGCGCTCGCCCACACCTCCACCAGCTACACCCTGGGCCAACAGAACGAGGCGGCCCTGGTCGCCGGCATCGAGGCCCGGCACCCCATCCGGTTCATCACCGCCTTCGCCGCCGTCATCGCCGCCCTCGCCCATCTGGGCGTCCGCCGCGTCGCGCTCGGCACCCCCTACGCCATGGACACGACCCTCCGCGGCAAGGCGCACCTCGAGTCGCACGGCATCGAGGTCGTGCGCTTCGGCATCCTCCCCGGCGTCACCAACATCTACGACGAGACCGCCGAACGCGCCTACCAGCTCGGCCGCCAGGTGGACCATCCGGACGCGGACGCCGTCTTCCTCAGCGGCGTCGGGATGCCGACCATCGCCACGCTCGCGGCCCTGCGGCACGACCTCGGCAAACCCGTCATCAGCGCCACCTCGGCCATGATGTGGCACGCCCTCCGCACCGCCGGGGTCCCCACGCCCCTCCAGCCGTAACCGCCGTCACGACGGCACGAAAGCCTCCCCGCGCCACGCCAGGATCTTCCACACCCCGTCCGCCGTCGCGATCACCCGCCCGTCCACCGTCATCACCCCGCGCAGGAAGACCAGCGACCGCGTGGCCCGCACCACCTCCGCCTGCATCTGAGCGAACTCGCCCAGCTGCAGCGCGCCCACGAAATGCACGTTCAACTGCACCGTCGCGCACGGCTTCTGCCCCGCCGCCTCCCAGCTCGCATTCCCCAGCGCCACGTCGAACGCCGTCGCCAGCATGCCTCCGTGCACGACGCCCCGCTTGTTCCCGTGACGCTCATCCGCCAGGAACCCGCACAGCGTGTCGTCCCCGTCCGCCGGCTTGTAGAACGGCCCCACATGGGTCCCGAACGCCTTCGTGGGCCGCACCACCCACCCCGCCGGAACCGCCATTACTCGAGCACCGCCATCACTTGATGATCCAGGTTTCGGAGAACGCGAGGAACGCGCTCCGGCTCTCCCGCCCCGCGACCGGGCGCGGCACGACCTGACCCGCCAGGCGCCGCCCGTCGACGGTGATCGAGGCATCGTCGCTGTCGACGAACAGGCTGTACATCTGATGCCGCCCCGTCGCCGACAGCTCCGGCGAGAAGTCGACCGCATACGGCGTCCCCAGCGCACCCCAGCGCAGCACGACCGTCAGCCCCGATCCCACGACGACCTCCCGGTACTCCGTCCGGCTATCGCCCTCGCGCCGCACCGACTCGAGCGGGCGGAAGGCCAGAGCATCCAGCACCGCCCGCCCCTTGAACGCCCCGAAATGCGCGATGAAGCCACCCACCAGATACCGCGCCATCGGCTCGTTATCCGTCAGGCAGACGTTCACCGCCCCCGGCCGCGCGCCGTCCGGATCCTCCAGCAGCACCAGCGCGTGCCCGATCCCGTGCGGCGACCACGTCACGCGGAACAGGCTCGCCAGCGACAGGAAGGGCCCGGCCGGGCCGTCCTTCAGATAGAGGCCCGGATTCTCCCCGGTCCAGTCCACCGTGCCCGCCGTATACGGATTGCTCGCCATCACTCGTCTCCCACCATCGCCCGATGCGCCGACACGGCGCCTGCCCAGGCCCGCATCGTCGCCCGCACCCGTGCATCCATCACCGCACCCAGCTTCCGTCCGTCGCCGTCGCCGACGTGTTGCAGGATGGCTCGGCTCTCCTCGATCGTCTCCGGCACACGGTGGCGCATCAGCTCGAACACCGACGTCGACGACGCCTGCCACACCTGGTCCCAGAGATCCTCGATCAACTGGCGCATGAACGCGTTGGGGCACCGCGCCAGCAGCGCCGTGCAGAACGCCCGATGCTTCAACGCGAACTCCACCGGCCGCGCCGCCGCCCGCTCCATCTCGGCAAGCTTCCGCCGCAGCCCGGCCAACGACACGGCGTCGTGGTGTGGCATCGCCGCCACCGCCGCCGCCCGCTCCAGCCGCATGCGGGCCTCCGTCACCTCCAGCCCGCGCTCGAACGACAGCCGCGCGACCTCGGCGCCGCGGTGCAGCCGCATGACGACCAGCCCGTCCTTCTGCAGCAGCCGCAGTGCCTCCCGCACCGGCATCTCGCTCAGGTTCAGCTCCCGCGCCAGCTCGCTCAGCCGCAGCCGTGCGCCGGGCTGATAGGCTCCATCGAGGATCTTCCGCCGCACCGTCTCATACGCATAGCCCGCCTTCGAGAACGAAGGCGCGTCATCCTCCGGCGTCGCCGCCAGGGCTCTCCTGCTCGTCAGCGCATCCTCCCTGGACCCCTACGGCCGCGCATCATCGCCCAGCCGGGCCGCCGCGTCATCCCCGGCGACGACCGAAACCGTGCCTTTACCGCCTGATATCATATCAGAGGTTGCCCAATTCCTGCCCACCCCCCTTCCAACCCGCCGCGCCCGGTGCAACCCTGCACCAGCCCCACCACAGGAGCCGCACCCGTGAGCTATGCCGAAGCCCGGACGATCGACCGCGCCGCCATCCCGGTCATCGACCTCGAAGGCCTCGACGCCGCCCCCCTCCAGGCCGGCGCCGCCATGCTGCACGCCGCCGAGACCACCGGCTTCTTCTACGTCCGCAACCACCCCGTCGCCCAGCCCCTGATCGACGAGGTCCTCGCCATCTCCGCCCGCTTCTTCGCCGAGCCGATGGACCGCAAGCAGTCCGTCCGCGTGAACGAGGGCCATCGCGGCTTCATCGGCATGGGCCAGGCCAAGATGTCCACCGGCGCCCGCCCGGACCTGAAGGAGAGCTTCGTCTGGGGCCTCGACGCACCCGGCACCGACGGAATCCCCCCCAACCGCTGGCCCGGCTTCCTGCCCGAGATGCAACCAACCCTCACCGCCTTCTTCGACGCCGGCAACCGCCTCGGCTGGTCGCTGCTCCGCGCCATGGCCCTCGCGATCGACGCGCCCGCCGACACCTTCGTCCGCACCATCGCCCGCCCCATCAGCCGCGGCAGCATGATCTACTACCCGCCCCAGCCGCCCGACATGGGCGCCGAACAGTTCGGCGTCTCCAGCCACACCGACTACGGCTGCCTCACCCTCCTGTATCAGGACAGCACCGGCGGCCTGCAGGTCCAGGGCCATGACGGCGCCTGGATCATGGCCCACCCCATCCCCGGCACCTTCGTCGTCAACATCGGCGACCTGCTGGCGCGCTGGAGCAACGACCGCTTCCGCTCCACCCCCCACCGCGTCGTCAACGCCTCCGGCCGCACCCGCCTCTCGACCGCGCTGTTCATCGACCCCGACCGCGACACCGTCATCGCCCCCGTCACCCGCCCCGGCGAGGCGCCCCGCTACGCCCCCGTCACCTGCGGCGACTACCTGAAATCCCGCCTCGACGCCGCCTTCGCCTACGGCAACACGGCATGATCGACACCCACGCCCACTACTACCCCGAGTCCCTCTTCCGCCACATGGCCGCGCGCGCCGCCATTCCGCGCGTCGAGCATGACGGCCCCCACCGCTTCATGGTCACCCCCACCAGCCGCTTCCAACTCCGCGGCGGCTTCATCGACCTTCAGGCCCGTCTCGCCTGGATGGACGCCCAGGCCATAACCCGCCAGCTCGTGACCTTCCCCGGCGCCCTCGGCCCCGACGTCCTGCCCGCCGCCGAAGCCGTCCCCCTCGTCCGCGACGTCAACGACGAACTCGCCCAGCTTCCAAAAGACCGCTTCACCGCCCTCGCCGGCCTTCCCCTCGCGGACGTCGACGCCGCCGTGGCCGAGCTCGCCCGCGCCATGGCACTGGGCCTCCGCGGCGCCATCATCCCCAGCAATTACTTCGAATCCCTCAAGACGATGCAGCGCCTGCGCCCCATCCTCGACGCCGCAAGCCGCCTCGGCGCCCACCTCATGATCCACCCCGGCCAGCGCCACGACGAAAGCCTGGCGCCCCGAAGCTACGACGACCTCGGGATGCACCGCGCCTCCACGATCGACCTCCACAACGGCCTCAGCCACGCCACCACCACCCTCATCCACGCCCGCCTCGCCGAAACCTGGCCCGGCGCCACGTTCCAGATCGTCAACCTCGGCGGCGCCTTCCCCTTCCTGCTCGAACGCATGGACCACATCAGCGCCACCCGCGCGCCGGACGCCCCCCCGCCCTCGACCCTGCTTGGCAACCTGCTCTTTGACACCGCCTCCCTCGGCCCCCGGTCGATCGAGATGGCCGTCGCGATCCTCGGCCCCCACCGCATCATGCTCGGCACCGACTACCCCATCTTCGACACCCACACCGCCACCCAGGCCCTCGCCGAAGCCCGCATCAGCGACGAAGCCCGCACCGCAATCGCAACGGGAAACGCCCATGACGCCCTCTCCCATCGGGAAAGGGTTGGGTGAGGGCCTGCCACCCGCCCGAAAACCAACCCGGGACGCGTCACGCCCCCAGGAACGGCCCCAGGAACGCCGCCCGGAACCTCGCCCGAAACCGCGCCCGCGTCTCCGCCCCGTGAATGGCCGCGTAATCCTGCGGTGACGCCTCGCCCGGCACGACCCGCAACACACCGAACACCGGGCCGGGCCGGGTCATCAACCCGGGCAAGGCGGCCTCGAACGCCTCCAACGCCTCGAACACCGAGACGTCCGCGATCCCGGCCCCCCGCGCCACCGCCGCGAAATCGACGGGACCCGGTAGCGGATGCGACCCGTTCGCCTCGTAGCACCCGTTCTCCACTACCAGGTGCACCAGGTTCCCCGGTGCCGCACCCGCGATCGTCACCAAGGACCCGAGGTTCATCAACAGGCTGCCATCCCCGTCCAGCACCACCACGCGCCGCCCCGGCTGCCCCAGCGCCAGCCCCAACCCATGCGACGACGCCTGCCCCATCGCCCCCACGCTCAGATAGTTCAACGGATGCGGCCCCACCCGCATCAGGTCGAACGCCGCCTGATAGGTCGCCACGATCACCGCATCGCCCCGATGCCGCACCAGGGCCCGCACCGCGTCGTCCCGCCGCATCATCGCACCGCCCGCCCCACCAGCGCGACGACCGGCCGCGACCGCGCATAGGCCCGCTCGATCGCCAGCCCCAGGCCCGCGACGTCGTCCTCCGTATCCAGCGCGATCCGGTCGATCCCCATGGCATCCAGCACCGGTCCCACGATCCGCACCCCGTACCGCGCCGAAGCCTCCGCCGCCACATCCGGCTCCTTTCCCTGCAACCCCACGATCATGCAAACCGGCTGCTCGTACTCGACGGCGATCGCGCGGATCGCGTTCAGGCTGTCCATCAACCCCGTCTGCTGCATCATCAGCACCGCCCGCCGCCCGGCGAACGCCAGCCCCGTGCAGATCGAGACCCCCTCGTCCTCCTTGCACAGCCGCACCAGCCGGAACGCCGGGTCGCGGGAGATCGGCCAGAGCAGCCCGTCGCTGGTGACGATGTCCGGCAACGCCGCCACGAACTCCACCCGCGCCGCCTTCAGCACCGCGGTGATGGCCGCACCGGTCGGCCCCGCATGACGATCATCCATGGATCATATCAGATCATGCTTGAGACAAGCCGCCAACCGGCGGAGTATCCGGCATGGCGATTGCTAACCCGAACCCATGGTCCAACCCATGACCCGGCCCCCTCCACCCGCCAGGGTGCATTCCCTGCTCCCCGACGCCCTCATGCTCGCCCTCGTCCTCGGCGGCGTCGGCTGGACCATCCTCCGCGGCGCGCAGGCCATGAACTACAAATGGCAATGGTATCGCGTCCCCGCCTTCTTCGGCCGCACCATCGACGACGAGTTCATCCCCGGTCCCCTGCTCCGCGGCCTGGAGGTCACGGCCGAGATCGTCGCCCTCTCCATGGCCCTCACCCTCGCCTTGGGCCTGCTCACCGCACTTCTCCGCCTCTCCCCGTCCTGGGCCGCCCGAACCCTTGCCACCGCCTACCTCGAACTCGTCCGCAACACGCCGCTGCTGATCCAGATGTATCTGTTCTACTTCGTCCTCGGGCCCATCCTCGGCATCCCCCGCTTCTGGATCGGCGTGCTGGGCCTCAGCTTCTTCGAGGCGACCCTGGCCGCCGAAGTCATCCGCGGCAGCATCCTTGCCGTCCCCCGGGGCCAGCCCGAGGCCGCCCGGGCCCTCGGCCTCCGCCCGTCCCAGGTGCTCCGCCGCATCGTCCTGCCGCAGGCCCTGCCCCTCATGCTCCCGCCCCTTACCGGAGTCCTCGTGAACCTCGTCAAGCACTCCGCCATCGTCAGCGTCATCGCCATCGCCGACCTCGCGACCGAGGGCCGCAACCTCATCTCCGACACCCTCATGAGCTTCGAGGTCTGGCTCACCATCGCGGCCGTCTACCTCGCCATCACCATCCCCCTTTCCCTCGCCGCCCACGCCCTCGAACGCCGCCTCATCCCTTCCCGCTGAAAGGACCCGCCATGCTCCGCCGCACCATCCTCGCCCTGGCATTCGCCGCCGCGCTCATCCCCGCCGCCCAGGCCCAGACCGAAACCGCCATCGAGACGATGAAGAAGCGCGGCTCCATGATGGTCGGCATGGCCACCTTCGTCCCCTGGGCCATGCGGAACGAGCAGGGCCAGCTCGTCGGCTTCGAGATCGATGTCGCCACCAAGCTCGCCAAGGACCTCGACCTCAAGCTCGACCTGGTGCCCACCGCGTGGGACGGCATCATCCCCGCCCTCATCGCCGGCAAGTTCGACGTCATCATCGGCGGCATGACCATCACCACCCGTCGCAACCTGACCGTGAACTTCAGCGCCCCCTACGACTGGGCCGGCACCAGCCTCGCCGTGCAGAAATCCATGGAGAAGGACTTCAAGCTCGACTCTCTCAACAACGCGCGCATCACCATCGCCTGCCGCCGCGGCACCACCGCCTGCGCCAATGCCGCCGAATACTTCCCCAAGGCCACCCTTCGCCAGTTCGACGACGACGCCGCCGTCACGCAGGAGGCCATCAACGGCAACGTCAACGCCTTCGCCGCCACCGAACCCCTGCCCAGCCGCACCACCATCGAGAACCCCGGCAAGTTCTTCACCCCCCTGAGCCAGGACCAGGAGCTGAACCGCCTCCCCGCCGGCATGGCCGTTCGCCGCGGCGACATCGACACGCTCAACGTCCTCAACAACTGGATCCAGGCCAACCAGAAGTTCCTCCAGGCCCGCCGCCACTACTGGTTCGAGACGCAGGACTGGCGCGCCGCCGTCGGCAAGCTGAATTGAGCCTTTCGACCACCCTCGTCACGCCGCGCCTGCCCCCCCGGGCGGTGCGGCGCGTCCCCTGGAACCGCGTGCTGGACGTGCTCGTCATCGCCCTCGCGGCCACGGCTGTGATCGCCCTGGCCGTCCGCGCCAACCAGGTGCTCGGCTACCGCTGGAACTGGTCCGTCATCCCCACCTTCCTCGTCCGCACCGACCCGGCCACCGGCACCCTCGTGCCCAACCTGCTCCTGATCGGCTTCCTCACCACGCTCCGCCTCGCCGCCTGGTCCCTGCTGTTCGGCACCCTGATCGGCGCCGTCGTCGCCGGCATGCGCCTGTCGGGCCGCCCCGCCCTTCGCTGGCTCGCCCGTATCTTCATGGAGGTGGTGCGGAACACCCCGCCCATCGTGCTCATCTTCGTCTTCTATTTCTTCGTCTCCAGCCAGGTCATGCCGGCTTTGGGCCTCGACCGCGCCCTCCGCGCCGCCCCCGCCCCGGTTCAGGCCCTCGTCGCCGCCCTCCTCGCCCCGCCCGAGCGCCTGAACGACACGCTGTCCGGCCTCGCCTGCCTGTCGCTGCTGGCCGGCGCGTACATCACCGAGATCATCCGCGCCGGGCTGCAATCCGTGCCGCACAGCCAGGTCGAGGCCGGGCGCGCTCTGGGCCTGCGCGGCTGGGCCGTCTTCCGCACGGTGGTCCTGCCCCCGGCGCTCCGCAACGTCCTCCCCGCCCTTGCCGGCCAGTTCATCGTCAGCATCAAGGACAGCTCTCTGGTCGCCCTGATCTCGATCCAGGAACTGACCTTCATGACCTCCGAGGTCTCCAGCACCACCCGACGCTTCTTCGAGGTCTGGCTTTTCACCGCCGCCCTCTACTTCACGCTGTGCTTCACCTGCTCCGTGGCATTCCGCACCCTGGAACACCGCTGGAAGCAGCGCGCATGACGCCCTGCCCCCGCCCCGGCCTCGCTTGCATCGGCGGCCCCATGGCCCCGATCCCCGAGCTGTCGATCCGGGGCGTCCACCGCCTCTGCTCCAACGAATCTCCCCTGGGGCTCAGCCCCCGCGCCATCGCCGCGGCATCCGAGGCCCTGCACCGCGGCCACGAATACCCGGAGGGCGAAGGCGCCGACCTCGTCCTGGCCATCGCCGCCCTGCACGACATCCCCACGGCCGGCATCCGCATCGGTCCCGGCTCCGACACCCTCGTCATGAACGCGACCCTCGCCTTCGCCGGTCCCGGCGACGAGGTCGTCTTCTCCGCGCGCGGCTACGCCCGCTATGCCCGCAACGCCCTCATCGCCGGCGCCACCCCCGTCCCCGCCCCCGACACCGGATTCCGCGCCGACCCCGCCGCACTCCTGGCCGCCGTCACGCCCCGTACCCGCCTCGTCATGCTCGCCAACCCCGACAACCCCTCCGGCGCCATGCTCGCCCTCGATCAGATCGAGGCCCTCCACGCCTCCCTCCCCGGCAATGTCGTGCTGCTGGTCGATGGCGCCTACGCCGAATACGTGCGCGACCCCGGGTATGGCGACGGCGGCCTGGCCCTCGCCACCCAGGCCGACAACGTCCTCGCGAGCCGCACCTTCTCGAAGATCTACGGCATGGCCGGCCTCCGCCTCGGCTGGCTCGCCGGCGCGCCGGCGCTGCTGGACGCCGTCACCAAGGTCGGCCCCACCTTCCCCGTCAGCGTCCCGGCCCTTGCCGCCGGCCGGGCCGCGCTGGCCGACACCACGCACCGGCACGCCGCCCGCGCCCACAACGACCAATGGCTGCCCTGGCTGGAAGCCGCCCTCACGGGAAACCGTCTGCGCCCGTATCCCAGTCTGCGCCTGTATCCCAGCCAATCGAACTTCCAGTTGATCGACTTCCCCACCCCCGACCTGGCCCGCGACTGCACCGCCCATCTGGCCGCCCACGGCATCCTCGTCCGCCGCTTCGGCCCCGGGCCCCACGCCAGCCAGATGCGGATCTCCATCGGCGCCGCCCCCGCCCTGCAACGCGCCGCAAGCCTCATCCACGAGTTCCTGGGAGACCGAGAATGTCCGTGACCCTGCCGACCGGAAAGTTCGACGGCTACAACCGCAACGGCCTCGCGACCCTGCCCCCCGACGACGAGCTGACCCGCATCGGCCCCGGCACCCCGGCCGGCGAATACCTGCGACGCTTCTGGATGCCCATCGCCCTGACGTCGATGGTCGGAGAACTCCCCCTGCGCATCCGCCGCATGGGCGAGGACCTCGTGCTGTTTCGCGGCCGCGCCGGCGCGCTCGGCCTGCTGCACCTCCTCTGCGCCCACCGCAACGCCTCGCTCGAGTTCGGCATCATCGAGCAGCACGGCATTCGCTGCTGCTACCACGGCTGGCTGTTCGGCACCGACGGCGAGATCCTGGAAACCCCCGGCGAGCCCAAATCGAGCCAGATCTGCGAACGCCTGACCCAGGGCGCCTACCCCGTCGTCGAGTACAAGGGGATGGTCTTCGCCTATTTCGGCCCTGTCGCCGCGATGCCGCCCTTCCCCGTGTTCGACACCATGGAGCTGCCGGACGACACGATGGCGCCGTTCCTGATCCCCTCCCCCGCCAACTGGGTGCAGGTGTTCGAGAACTCGATCGACCCCTACCACGTCACCTTCCTGCACACCCGCGTCAGCGGCGTGCAGTTCCAGGAGAACCTGGTCAACCTGCCGGTCGTCGACTACCACGAACGTGCCTCCGGCAACGGCGTCTTCTACACCTCCACCCGGCGTGTGAACGACCTAGTCTGGTTCCGCGTCCACGACCACATGCTGCCGAACTTCAGCCAGAACGGCGGCATGCACGTCGAGGGCAACGACAGCACCTATTTCGTCCGCACCGGCCTCACCCGCTGGGTCGTGCCCATCGACGACACGAACACCATCACCATCGCCTGGCGCCACTTCAACACCGAAACCGACCCGAAGGGGAAGGGCCGCCCCGACCTGTGCGGCTACAACAGCGTCGACTTCTATGGCCAGACCGGCGACCGCGACTACGAGCAGCGCCAGCGCAGCCCCGGCGACTACGAGGTCTGGGTGAGCCAGGGCCCCATCACCGTCCACGCCCGCGAGCACCTGGCCGCCACCGACCAGGGCGTCGCGCTGTATCGCCGACGCCTGCGCCGGGCCATCCGCCGCATGCAGGACGGCGGCGCCCCGCAACAGCCGACCGACGGCGTCACCCATCCCGTCCCCACCTACGGCGGCGACACCGTCCTGCGCGCGCCGATGCGCAGCAACGACGACCGCAAATGGATGAGCGACCTGTCCAAACGCGTCGCCGACATCTATCGCAGCGGCGACCACCTGCTGGACGAGGAACGCCGGACCACCATCCGCCAAGGCCTCGCCGCGCTGGAAGCCGAATTATGAAGCCCTCTCCCATCGGGGAAGGGGCGCCCAACAACTCCCGCATGGGCCGCGCCCTCCCCGACGTCCCCCCCGTCGATCTTCCATTGATCCACGCCCTTCTCGCCGCGACCGACGCCCTCGCCGCCGGCCGAACCACCATCACGACCTTCCAGTCCCAAATCCTCGAACTCCTCCGCAACGACTGGCCCGCCGCAGCCCTCGCTCCCTGGATCGAACGCGCCCTGATCGAACAGCGCGACCAGGTCCTCGCCCGCCGCGCGTTCCCTACCCGTGACGACACCATCCAGGTCATCTACATCGCCCCCGGCGAGGTCCACCCCTGCCACTGCCATCACAACGTCACCTCCACCCAGGTGCTCCTCACCGGCGCCCTTCATGCCCGCGAGTTCGACCGGATCGACGCGCCCACTCCCGAAACCCTCCGCCTCCGCCTCCTGTTCGACGGCATGCTCGCCCCCGGCGACGTGCTGCAGGCCCGCGACCGCGCCCGCAACGCCCACTGGTTCGCCGCTCTCGATGCCCCCGCGACCCTGCTCAACTTCAACATCCGCGGCTACGAGACCGACACCTTCTGGCCCCCCGAGACCCGTCCCCTCGGCCGCCGCCTGCTCGACCCCTCACCCCAGCCCGACGGCACGATCCTCGCCCGCATCATCCCGGCGGACGACGCCTATGCCCGCTTCGGCCACACCCCCCTGGCCGCCTTCCCGATGCCGCAGGCCGCCGAAACCATTCCCCGCTCCCTGAGGACCGCCTCATGACCAGCATCCCCATCATCGACATCGGTCCCTTCGCCGGGCCGGACCCGGCGGCGAGCCGCGCCGTCGTCGACCAGGTCGCCCACGCCTGCGAGACCATCGGCTTCCTGATCATCCGCAACCACGGCATCGACCAGGCCCTGCTGGACCGCGCCTTCGCCGTCTCCCGCGACTTCTTCGACCTGCCCGTCGAAACCAAGATGCAGGCCCGCCCGGCCGGCGAGGTCGCCCCCCGGGGCTACGCCGCCATGGCCACGAAAGGCCTCGCCGCGACGCTCGGCATCGACGCGCCCAAGGACCTGCGCGAGCAGTTCATGCTCGGCACCCCCGCCCCCATGACCCAGGCGGTCGCCGCCTATCCCCATGCCGCCGGCTGCTACGCCCCCAACGTCTGGCCCGACCACCCGGCCGAATATCGCCCCACCTTCACGGAGCTGTATCGCCAGATGGAGGCCCTCGCCGCCCGCCTGATGCGCATCTTCGCCCTTGGCCTCCACCTCCCCGAGACCTACTTCGACGACAAGATCGACCATCATTTCAGCGTTCTCGGCTCCAACCACTACCCGCGCCTCACCACGCCACCCGAACCCGGCCAGCTCCGCACCGGCGCCCATACCGACTTCGGCAGCCTCACCATCCTCTGCCCCACCCCCGGACCGGGCGGGCTCCAGGTCCGCATGCCCGACGACACCTGGCGCGATGTGCAGCCCCTGCCCGGGACCCTCATCATCAACCTCGGCGACATGATGTCCCGCTGGACCAACGACCGCTGGCGCTCCACCCTCCACCGCGTCGTGAACCCCACCGACACCGAAGCGGCCATGAGTCGCCGCCAGTCCATCGCCTTCTTCTGCCACCCCAACTACGACGCCGAGATCGCCTGCCTCGACACCTGCCTCCCCCTCGGCGAAACCCCCCGCCACGCCCCCATCCTCGCCGGCGAGCACATGCGCCAGAAGATGATGAAGCGGTGACCCCCACGCAGACTCTTGCCACCTGGCTTCACACCCTCGCCGTGCCCGCGCACGTCCGCGACGACGCGAAGCTCCGCCTGCTCGACACCATCGCCGTCGCCCAGGCCGCCCTCCCCTCGCCGCTCGCCACGGCCGTCCGCACCGCCGCCGATGCCCTCGGCCAAGGCGACCAGGCCACCCTCATCGGCGGCGGCCGCTCCACCGCCGCCCTCGCCGCCCTCGTCAACGGCACCCTCGCCCACGCCCTCGACTTCGACGACACCCACGCCGCATCCGTCATGCACCCCAGCGCCCCGGCCGTCGCCACCGCCCTCGCGATGGCCGAAGCCACCGACGCCACCGGTGCCCGCCTGCTCGACGGCATCGCTGCCGGCATCGAGATCGCCGTCCGCCTGGGCCTCGTCGCCCCCGGCGCCTTCCACGCGGCCGGGCAGCACCCCACGGGCACGCTGGGCACCATCGCCGCCGCCATGGTCGCCGCCTGGTTCCTCGACCTCCCTCCGGACAGGATCGCCGCCGCAGCGGGCATCGCCGGCAGCCAGGCCTCCGGCATCCTCGAGGCCTACGCCGACGGCACCTGGTCCAAGACCCTCCATCCCGGCTGGGCCGCCCACGCCGGCATCGCCGCCGCCCACCTCGCCGCCGCAGGCTTCACCGGTCCCGCCACCGTCCTCGAAGGCCGCTACGGCCTGTTCCGCGCGCACCTCCCCGCCGGCACGCCGCTCGACCTCTCCGTACTGACCGAAGGCCTGGGCCAGCGCTGGCACGCCCTCGACACCGCCGCCAAGCTCTATCCGAACGCCCACGCCATTCACGCCTTCATCGAAGGCGCGCTGGCCCTGCGGGTCCCGCCCGACCAGGTCGCGGCCATCGAACTGGAGGTCCCCGCCGCCTTCGCCGGGCAGATCGCCGAACCCCGCGCCGCCAAGCTCACCCCCCGCACCCCCACCCACGCCCGCGCAAGCCTGTTCTATGCCGTCGCCGCCGCCCTCATCGACGGCGACGTCGCCATGCGCCATTACGAGCAGGGCGCCATCGCCCGCCCCGACTTGCTCGCCCTCGCTGCCCGCATGACCCACGTCGTCGTGCACCCGCCCGGCCCCATCCGCTTCCAGGGCGCCCTCACCCTCCGCACGGCCGACGGCCGCACCCTCCGCCACGAAATCCGGGATGCCGCCGGCACCGGCCCCCGCCCCTTCGCCCGCGCCGACATCGAGCGGAAGGCCCGCGCGATCGCACCGGAGATGGAGCCGCTGATCGCGCTTCTCGACACGCTCGAAACCCGTCCCGACGTCCACGGCGTCATTCCCGCATGATCGCGCCCTGGCATCGCCTGCTGATCCCGCCGCTGCTCGTGACGCTGCTGCTGCTGATCGGCAGCCAGGCCGTGTTCCTGAACGCCAGCCTCTACAAGGACCTGGGCTTCGGCCGGCAGGCGGACACCGCAAGCCTTGACAACTACGCCCGGATGCTCGGCGATCCCTTCTACTGGAGCGTGCTCTGGACCAGCCTCTTACTGTCCGCCGCCGCTGCCATCTGGGTCGTCGGCCTCGGCTTTCCCACCGCCTACATCCTCGCCCGCGCCCGCTCCCGCTGGGCGCTCGTGATGCTGGCCCTGATCCTGCTCTCGGCCTTCGTCACCATCGCCATCAAGATCTACGGTCTCATGATCATCTTCGCCGGCGACGGCCTGCTGAACCGAACGCTGATGACGCTGGGCATCACCGATCAGCCCGTCACCCTCATCGGCACCCGGGCCGGCGTGGTGGTCGGCCTCGGGTATTTCAGCTTCGGCTTCGCCGTCATGCTGCTCTACAGCGTCGTCCGCACCATCCCCCGCAGCCTGGAAGACGCCGCCGCCGCGCATGGCGCCTCCCGCCTCCGCACCTTCCGCCGGGTCGTCCTCCCGCTCGCCTTGCCCGGCATCGCCGCCGCCACGCTCACCGTCTTCAACCTCTGCATGGGCGCCTTCACCTCGGCCGCCCTGCTGGGCGCCGGCCGCGTCCTCACCCTCCCGGTGCTGATCGAGCGCACGATCCTCGCCGACATCCGCTACGGCCTCGCCGGCGCCCTCGCGGCCCTTCTGATGGCCGTCGTGCTTGCCGTGAACCTCCTCGCCGCCATCCGCCTCCGCCGCCCGGCATGATCCCCCGCGCCCTCCTTCTCGCACTCGTCGGCCTCATCCTCGCCGCCCCGCTCGTCGTCGTCGTCGGCGCCTCGTTCAGCGGCGCCGAAACCGGCGGCCTCATCATCGCCTATGTCGAGTTCCCGCCCCGCTCCCTCACCCTGCGCTGGTATCGCGCCATCACCGCCGAGACCTGGCGCGGCCTCGCCCTCGCCATCGGGCTCGCGACCCTCACCGCCCTCTGCGCCTGCATCCTCGGCGTCCCCGCCGCACTCGGCCTCGTGCGCAGCCGCCTGCCGGGCCGGGCCGGCCTCGCGGCCCTGTTCCGCGCGCCCCTGCAGATCCCCGCCGTGGTCACGGGCATCGCCTTCCTCCAGGCCTACCATGCCCTCGGCGACGCCACGGGGATCGAGCTGCAGGGCAGCTTCGCCGGCCTGCTCGTCGCCCACGTGTTCATCGCCACCCCCTTCGTCGTCGGCAGCACGACCGCCATCCTCGCCCGCTTCGACACCCGGCTCGAGGAAGCGGCCCTCACCCTCGGCGCCTCCCGCACCAGCACGTTCCGCCGGGTCACGCTTCCCGTCATCATGCCGGGCGTCCTGACCGGCGCCGCCTACGCCTTCCTCGTCTCCTTCGTCGACGTCCCCGTCTCCCTCTTTCTCTCCCGCCCCGGCCTCGTCCCCTACCCCGTCGAGCTTTTCGCCACGATGCAGCAGGAGTTCAGCCCCGCCCTCCTCGCCTCCGCCACCATCGTCATCCTGCTCTCGGGCCTCATCCTCCTCCTCGTCCACCGCCTCGTCGGCCTCGACTCCCTGCTCAAATCCCAATGAACCGGAGCCGCACCCCAATGGCATCGATACCGCTGACCCGCCGCACCCTCGTTGCCCTCCCGCTCCTCGCCGCCACGCGCCACGCCCTGGCGCAAGGCCAGTTCGCCGGAGAAACCGTCCGCATCGGCACCTTCGGCGGCACCAACGGGGAGACCATCCGCGCCGCCGTGGCCGACCGCTTCGCCGCCGCGGGCGCCAAGCTCGAATTCGTCACCGGCAGCCCGCAGGACAACCTGGCGAAAGTCATCGCCGCCCGCCGCGGCGAGCCCCCGATGGACGCGTTCGAGATCCTGGGCGCCCAGGTCCCCCAGCTCGCCGCGCTGAACCTTCTGGCCGACCTCGACTACGGCCTCATCCCCAACGCCGCCGCCCTGACGCCCGCGGAACGCCAGAAGATCCTCGTCGCCATCTGGACGACGCAGGAGATGATCGTCTGCAACGCCCCGAAGCTCGCCGAGGCCGGCATCCCCCTCCCGACCTCCCTCGCCGACCTGGCCGATCCCCGCCTCCGCAACCGCGTCATGATCCCCGACATCGGCTCCGGCGGCGGTCTGGAAGGCGTCGGCGCGTTCGCCCTGACCGCCGGCGGCAACGAGGCCAACATCGACCCGGGCCTCCAGCTCATCCGCCGCATCGAGGGCCTGCGCCTCTGGAAAGCCGGCGGCGAGGTGGTGACCGCCTTCCGCTCCGGCGACATCTGGGTGGCCGTCGCCCACGCCGGCTGGGCCGTCCGCGCCAAGTATGCGGGCGTCGACGTCGTCAGCGTCCCGGCGAAGCTCGGCCCCCACACCGGCCTGATCAAGGAAGGCTTCATGGGCATCGTCCGCACCAGCCGCCGCCACGCCCTCGCCGCCCTCTACATCGACGCCTACCTGGACGCCGCCACGCAGTACGAGATGACGGTCAAGACCGGCACCGTCCCCGTCAGCCCGGCCGCGCGAGCCCGCCTCGCCGACGTCCCCGTCGTGCGCGACCAGATGGTGCTCGACCCCGCCCGCATCGCCGCGATGACCCGCATCGACTTCTCGAAGGTCGATCTCGCCGACTGGAACGACCGCTGGAACCGGGTCATCGCCCGATGAAAACAACGCCCGACCCAGCCCCGCACGCGCACTGAATGGCCAAGGTCCGCCTCCAGGCCGTCACCCGAACCTACGGCCCCGTCACCGCCCTGCACCCCACCGACCTCGACGTGGCCGAAGGCGAGTTCCTCACCCTGCTCGGCCCCTCCGGCTGCGGCAAGACCACCACGCTGCGCATCGTCGCCGGCTTCGTCCCTCCCACCACCGGCCGCGTCCTGTTCAACGACGACGACGTGACCCGCCTGCCCCCCAACCGCCGCAGCATCGGCATGGTCTTCCAGGACTACGCGCTCTTCCCCCACCTGACCGTCGCCGAGAACATCGCCTTCGCCCTCGTCGAGCGCCGCACCCCGCGCCACTCCATCCGCGCCCGCGTGTCCGACCTGCTCGACCTCGTTCACCTGCCCGCCGTGGCGGACCGCCTCCCCGCCCAGCTCAGCGGCGGCCAGCAGCAGCGCGTCGCGCTTGCCCGCGCCATCGCGCACCCGCCCCGCGTGCTGCTGATGGACGAACCCCTCTCCGCCCTCGACCTCAAGCTCCGCGAATCCATGCAGACGGAACTGCGCCGCATCCAGCAGGCCCTGGGGATCACGACCATCTTCGTCACCCACGACCAGTCGGAGGCGATGGCCCTGTCCGACACCATCGCCGTCATGTCGCAGGGCCGGGTCATGCAGCGCGGGACCGCGCAGGCGATCTACGACCGCCCTGCCAACCGGTTCGTCGCCGAGTTCGTCGGCAGCCTCAACCCGCTGCCCGGCAACCGGGCCATCCGCCCCCACCACGTCGCCTTCGCCGCGACCGGTCTGCCCGGCCGCGTCGTCTCGAAGACCTTCGCCGGCAATCTCTGGCGCACCCGCGTCGCGGTGGGGGGCGACGAATGGCTGGTCGAAACCCATCCCGCCACCCCCGTCCCCCAGGACGGCGCGCCCGTCTTCCTGCACATCCCCCCGGAACACGTCATCACACTGGACGAACCGACATGACGATCGACATCCAGCACCAGGCCGTCCGCACCGGCATCTACGCCGCCCTCCAGGGCACGATCGACATCCACATCCACGGCCACCCCGACTTCTGCGATCGGCTGCTCGACGACGCCGACGTCGCCGCCCTCGCGAAGGCCTGCGGCATGCGCGCCATCATGCTGAAAAGCCACGCGGGCCCCACGGCCGACCGCGCCTATATCGCCGAGAAATCCGTGGGCGGCGGCATCGCCGTGTTCGGCCTCATCTGCCTCAACCCCTCCGTCGGCGGCTTCAATCCGCTCGCCGTCAAGCTCGCCATCAAGTCCGGCGTGAAGGCCGTCTGGATGCCCTCCATGTGGGCCGAGAACCACGCCGCCTACGTCCGCCGCACCGGCGCCGGCATGGGCTACGAGAGCATCGGCATGGAGTTCCCGGACGAAGGCCTGACCATTCTGGACACGTCAGGCGCCATCAAGCCGGACGTCCTCCACATCCTCGACATGGTGGCCGAAGCCGACCTCATGCTCGCCACCGGCCATCTCTCGCTGCCCGAGGCCCACATGCTGATCGACGCCGCCCACGCCCGCGGCATCACCAAGCTCGTGGTCCACACCGTCAACTACCACGTCATGAAGTTCCCCCTGCCCGATCTGCTCGACATGGTCGCGCGCGGCGCGGTGCTCGAATTCGGCTTCAGCTCGCTGCCGAACGGCGTGTGGGATCCCGTCGATCCCACCCGGGCCACCACCGTCGCCGACGCCGCCGCCATCATGCGCGCCGCCGGGCCGGCCAACTGCCTGGTGACCAGCGACTGCGGCCAGTTCTCCACGCCCATGCCGATCGAGGCCATGCGCCTCTGGACCGAGCACCTGAAGTTCTCCCGCTTCACCCAACCCGAGATCGACGAGATGACCAAGCACGTGCCTGCCCGCCTGCTGGGCCTGCCGGCCGCCTGATCAGAACTCCATCAGGTTGTCCCGGAAGTGCTTGTGCGCATACCGCTTCCGCACCAGCCCGCGGCGCTGCAATTCGGGCACGAGCCCGTCGCACACCTCGATCACATACCGCCGGTCGAAGCTCGCGTTGAAGAACAGGAACCCGTCGCCGCCCACCTCCTGCATGATCTCCGCCATCATGCCGGCCACGTGGTCCGCGGTCCCCGTGAAGTCGATCCCCATCTTCGACGACTGGCTCGCCGCCAGTTCCCGCAGCGGTTTGCCCACCCACTTCGCCAGCGTCGACTGGTGGCCGTTCGTCTCCAGTTGCGGCAAAGGCTCGTCCGGGTCGAATTGCGAGAAGTCGATGTTCGTCAGCCGCGACATGTTGGCCAACTGCATGTCCAGGTGGGCGATGGCGCCGGCCTTCTGCTGGTCCCGCCGTTCCCGCGCCGCATCCATGGACACGTCGATGACGGGATTGGCCAGGAACAGGACCTTGATCCCGTCCGGATCGCGCCCGGCTTCCATCGCGTTCTGGCGTACCGTCTCCCGATACGCCTTCATCGCCGGCACGCTGCCGCCATCGGTGATGATCGTGTCCGCCCACCGCGCCGCGAATTGCTGCCCGCGCGGCGACCCGCCCGCCTGACAGATCGGCGGCCGCCCCTGCGGCGACCGCGGCGCGTTCAGCGGTCCCCGGCACTTGAAGTACTTGCCCTGGTGATTGACCACGTGGACCTTGCTGCCGTCCGCGAACAGCGGCGTCTCGCGGTCCAGCAGCACCGCATCCGGCTCCCACGCATCCCACAGCTTCGTCACCAGCTCCGCGAACTCGTCGGCCCGGTCGTACCGCTCGTCATGCGGATACTGCCCCTCGTGCCCGTAATTCTGCGCCGCCCCGTCATTGCTGCTGGTGACGCAGTTCCAGCCGATCCGCCCCTCCGTCACATGGTCCAGCGAGTTCACCAGCCGGGCCAGCAGGAACGGCGGGTATTCGCTGGTCGAAAGCGTCGGCACCAGGCCCAGATGCGTCGTGGCCTGCGCGAGATACGGCACCAGCACGGCCGGGTCGAGCTTCGGGGTGCTCGCCGCATACTTCAGGTATGTGTCGTGGGTGCCCTTGTACTGGTAGGGCAGCATCGAGGAATCCTCGATGATCATGTAGTCCATGCACGCACGTTCCATGCCCCGCGCCAGGTCGACGAACAGGTCGGGCATCATCCACCGCGCGACGTCGCTGCCGGGCCACGGCCCGCGCCAGCCTTTGGGGCCATAGCCCTGCGACAGGAACCAGGACAGGTGGAAGGGTCGCTGCGTCACGCTGGCCTCTACGCTCAGGTCCAGGCACGGGCGTGCAAGCGCTGCGCCAGGCTAGCCGGTCGCCCCCCGCCCCTGCCCCATCCGCCGCTCCAGCCAGCGCACCCCGGCCGAAATCAGCAGCACCAGCACCAGATACTCCAGGATGAGCACCGTATAGATCTCGAGCGGACGGAACACCGTCACCACCAGCTCGTTCGCCTTGCGCGTGAGGTCGGGGAACCCGATCACCGACGCCAGCGACGACAGCTTCACGACCGTGATGAACTGGTTCGCCAAGGGCGGCAGGATACGCCGCAGCGCCTGCGGCAGCACCACCAGCCGGAACCGCTGCGCCGCCGTCAGCCCCAGCGCCTTCGCCGCGTCATGCTGCCCGGCCTCGATCGACTCGATCCCGCCCCGGAACACCTCCGCCTGGAAGGCGCTGTCGCACACCCCGATCGCCAGGACCGCCGCCGCGAAGATCTCGAACCGCACGCCCAGCGCCACCGGGAGCCCGTAGAACACCCAGAGTATCACCACCAGCGGCGGCGTGGATCGCAGCACCTCCACCCACACCCGGTTGAACCCACGCAGCACGCGGGACGGCGCCAGCCCGCACACCGCGACGGCCAGGCCCAGCACGACCGCCAGCAGCGTCGCGGCCAGCGACATCTGCACCGTCGCCCAGAACCCATCGACCAGGAACCACAGGTTGCGCTGCCCCCGCGCATCCGCCGGGTTCACGGCATACCACCCCCACTGCTCCCCGCACCCGCCCAGCATCAAAACCAGGCACACTGCCAGATATCTGATCAAACCGATCCCCTCTTCCGGCTGCGGGAGAGGGCAGGGGTGAGCGCCAGGCGGCCACCCCGAGATTCCCGCGCAACGAAGGCACAAACCTTGCTAGAACCGAGCCACATTCCCAAGGGGCAAAGAACCATGGTCCAGCGCCGCCTTCTCGCCGCCGCCGCACTGGCGCTCCCGGGCCTTGCCCTGGCGCGCACCGCCCAGGCGCAGACGGTGGCGAAGCCCCGTCTCAAATCCATTCAGGACAGCGGGACGTTGCGCGTCGGCACCACCGGCGATTTCAACCCCATGAGCTTCCGGACCCCCGGCGGCCCGCCCTATGAAGGCCATCAGATCGACTGCGCGACCCTTCTTGCGAAGGACATGGGCGTGAGGCTCGCCTTCGTCGCCACCGAGTGGAAGAACCTCATCAGCGGTCTCGCCGCCGACCAGTATGACATCGTCATGACCGGCACCAGCATGTCCGCCCCCCGGGCGCTGGCCGCCACCTTCGTCGAACCCTGGGGCCGCAACGCCTTCGTGCCCCTCGTCCAGAAAAAAGACCTGGCCAAATGGAAGGACTGGGACGCCCTCGATCAATCCGCGGTCCGCATCGGCACAAACCTCGGCACCACCATGGAGCAGTTCGTGCAGTCCGCCCTGCCCAAGGCCACGCTGCGCCGGGTCGAAAGCCCGGCCCGCGACTGGCAGGAGCTGCTGGGGGGCCGCGTCGACGCCACCATGTCGTCGTTGATCGAGGCCGCGGCCCTCACCAAGGAATATCCCCAGCTCGCCATCCTCTTCCCCGACGCGCCCCGCAACCCCATCCCGATGGCCTTCCTCATCCCCCAGGGCGACCCCACATGGCTCGCCTTCCTCAACAACTGGACCACGCTCCGCAAGGCCAGCGGCGAGTTCGACGCCCTCGCCAAGAAATGGAACGTCACGTCCGCATGACCGGCCGCGCGCCCCTCGCCGACCCGGCCTGGCACCACATCGAGGCCACCAGCCTCGAAGCCTTCACCGCCGACGACTGGGCGCTCATGAACCGCCAGCGAAAGGAGTTCGCCGCCCGCCACCAGGCCGACGCGGTCCTCGCCATGCTCCGCACCGGCGCCGCCGAGCCCAGCTTCGGCTACCAGGTCAACAACTTCACCCACTGCCTGCAATCCGCCACCCGCGTCCTCCAGGCCGGCTTCGACGAGGAGACCGTCGCCGTCGCCCTTCTGCACGACATCGGCTTCACCGCCTGCCCCGCCACCCACGGCGACTTCGCCGCAAGCCTCCTCCAGCCCTGGATCGGCGAACGCAACCACTGGATGCTCGAACACCACCAGATCTTCCAGGACGTCCACACCCCCACCCACCCCGACGCCCAGCCCGAACGCCGGGAAGCCTTCCGCGGCCACCCCCACTTCGCCTGGACCGCCGAGTACGTCGCCCGCTTCGATCAGGACGCCATCAACCCCGACGAACCCGTGCTCCCCCTCGAAGCCTTCGCCCCAATCGTCCACCGCCTCTTCGCCCGCCCACCCCGCCCCCGCCCCAACGCCACCTGGCGCTCCGGCTGAACTCGCATCCGGGGACCCAGTCCCGGCGGGAACCCCGGCGGAGGACGTTCACAAGGCTCGACCCCTAAGCGCCCGATCCACGACCTACCCCCCCACCCGCACCCCGAACGCCGCCCGCAGCCGCCGGTCGAACGTCGGGTCGGTGGCCGAGAGGC
>CAXTPG010000018.1:0-57051 GCA_964246015.1 uncultured Acetobacteraceae bacterium | reverse complement strand
CGGGCCGGGCGTGCGCGAGCCGCAGAACCGCCGCGTCGAGATCATCCTGCGCTAATCAGGATGATCGTTCCGGCCAGCCTACGGGCTGGCCGGGTCGCAGGAACGGGCCGGTCCACGTCGTGGGCTGGCCTTTTCTGTTTGGCAACACTGTGGCATCCCTGCACCATGTGTGCGGAATGTGACGTCATGCCGTTGCTCGCGGAGCGCTGAGGCGACATGTGCGTTCGCAGTGGGTTAGGGTAGATGAAGTCGGCCGCCTGGCCGAGCGGGAGATTGAGGATGACGCGTAAGCTTCTGCTGGCAGCGACGATGCTGGCGTCCGTGGCTGCCGTGCCAGCCCTGGCGCAGCCGGTGACCGGGCTGTACATCGCAGGCGGGGGCGGCGCCAACTTCATGCAACAGGAGAGGTTGCAGTCGTTGAGCGTCGGGAGCATCACCGCACCGGTGACCGGGCGCACCCCGTTCGATGTGGGCGTCGTGGCGGTCGGGAGTGTCGGTTGGGGTTTCGGCAACGGCCTGCGGGCGGAGGTCGAGGGCGACTACCGCTATAACCGCTTCAGCAAGCCCGGCGGGGCCTTCACGTCGTTCGGTGGCCGGGAGCAGAAGTACGGCGGCATGATCAACGTGCTGTTCGACCTGGATGTCGGCAGCCCGTATGCCTATCCCTACATCGGCGGCGGGCTTGGTTATTCCTGGGTCGCGCAGCGTGCGCAGCAGGTGTCCGCGGGTGTCACGACCAACCTGGGCGGAACGGACGGCAGCTTTGCGTATCAGGCGATCGCCGGCGTGTCGTTGCCCATTCCCCCGGTCGTCGGCCTTTCGCTTACCGCGGAATACCGGTTCTTCGCGCTTGCGGAAGATCGGACGTTCGGCGTCAGCACGACAGGGCCGGGCGGTTTCTCGGGCCGGCAGAAGACGACGGACAACTACAATCACAGCCTGATGCTGGGTCTGCGGTACGCGTTCAACGTCGCGCCGCCGCCGATCGTGGTGCCCGCGGCGCCTGTCGCGCAGGCGGAGGCGTCGCGCACCTATCTCGTGTTCTTTGACTGGGATCGCGCGGACCTTACCGACCGCGCGCGGCAGATCGTCGCGGAAGCGGCGTCCGCCACCACGAAGGTGCAGGTGACCCGTATCGAGGTCCAGGGCCACACCGACACGTCGGGGACCGCTGCCTACAACCAGGGGCTTTCGGTTCGGCGCGCGCAGGTCGTCGCGGCCGAGTTGGTGCGCCTGGGCGTGCCGCGGGCGTCGATCACGACACAGGGTTTCGGGTTCAGCCGCCCCCTGGTCGCAACCGGCCCTGGCGTGCGTGAACCGCAGAACCGCCGGGTGGAGATCATCCTGCGCTGAGTGGTCGCACCGGACATAAAAAGGGCCCCGCGAGGGGCCCTTTTTCGTTCGGCGGCGTGTCAGGAGCGACGGCGGGCCGTGGACGCGGTGCGGGCCGGTGCCGCTGCGGGTTGCGCGCCACAGGTCGACACGCTGATGGGCTGGGCTCCGGCGCGGCCGGCGGCATACTCCGTGAGCTCGGCATTGTTCCGCAACGACATGACCTCGTCGAACGTGCCGAGATTGCGATCGCAGAACAGCGAACCCTGGCGGATCCCCGTCTGCGACTGCGAGTTGGCGAGGTTGGTCACGTAGTCGTCCCGCTGCTTCTGGGCGGAGCGGCCGTAGGAGCGGCTGAAGAACGTCGTGAGGGACTTGTCCTCACGCTGCAGGTCGGGCTGGTACTTGCGGATGAAGGCGTTGTAGCGCTCATCGGCCTTGCAGGTCAGCGCGGTGACCATCAGTTGGGTCTTCAGCGCGATGACATCCATCGCGACGTGGTCGGAAGACCGCAGGCATTCAGCCGCGGACAGCGGGCTGCTCAGCAGGCTCGCGGCCAACAGGCCGGACAACATCAAACGCATCGACGCTTCTCCTCGGATCGACAACGACCGGATACGCGGCCTTACCTGGGGGTTGAGGTAAACGGCCTATTGCACGGGAATGCAACAGGAAAGCTCATCGGCATACAATGCTGTAACCGGTTGTGGCGTGGGCGCCGCGCCCGGTCATGCATGGGTTGCTGCCGGACCGTGTTATGGCACGATGGCTGCATGTCTGCCACACCAGTTCGAGTGCCCGGATGAACGCTGCCGTCCCCGATCCCTTCGCCAGCTACGATGCTGGGGCCTACTTCTGCGAGCTGGCGGCAGCGCCCGGCGACAGCGGGCCGGCGGCCCAGGTGCGGGCCCGGATCGCCGCCATCGGCCTCGATGCGTTGCGGGAGCGGGCGCGGGCGGCAGAGGGGGACCTGTTCAATCTCGGGATCACCTTCACGGTTTATTCCGAGGCGAGCGCGATCGACCGCATCCTGCCGTTCGACTGCATTCCGCGGATCATCGCGGCGCGCGAGTGGGCGCTGCTGGAGCGGGGGGTGCGGCAGCGCGTGCGGGCGCTGAACCTGTTCCTCGCGGACATCTACAACGCGCGTCACATCCTTAACGACGGGGTCGTGCCCGCGGCGCTGGTGTATCAGAACAGCAACTATCGGCCGGAGATGGAGGGCTTCCCCGTCCGGTTCGGCACCTATGTCCACATCTGCGGCATCGACCTGGTGCGGGACCAGAAGGGCGCGTTCATGGTTCTGGAGGACAATGCGCGCACGCCGTCGGGCGTGTCCTATGTCGTCGAGAACCGGCACCTGATGCTGCGGACGTTTCCCGACATGGTCGCGGGCATGAACCTGCGTCCGGTCGACGACTACGGGCGGCGTCTGCGTCTCGCGATGGACGAGATTGCGCCCGAGGGAGTGCTGGACCCGCAGGTGGTTCTGCTTTCGCCGGGCATCTACAACTCGGCGTATTTCGAGCATGTGTTCCTGGCGCGCGAGATGGGGGTGCCGCTGGTCGAAGGCGCGGATCTCACGGTCGAGGACGACAAGGTCTGGATGCGGACGACGGGTGGTCTGCGCCCGGTCCATACGATCTATCGCCGCATCGGCGACGACTTTCTCGATCCCAGCGTGTTCCGCAAGGACAGCATGCTGGGGGTTCCGGGGCTGATCCAGGCGTGGCGGCGGGGCAACGTGACCCTGGCCAACGCCGTGGGCACGGGCGTCGCGGACGACAAGGCGATCTACGCCTACATGCCGCGGATCATCCGCTACTACCTGGACGAGGACGCGATCCTGCCGAACGTCGAAACGCATATATGCGGGGAGAAGCAGGGCCTCGACTTCACGCTGGCGCACATGAAGGAGCTGGTCGTGAAGCCCGTGGGCGAGAGCGGCGGGTACGGCATCACGGTGGGCCCGCGCGCCAGCGCCGCCGAGTTGGAGGCGGCGCGCGCGGCGCTGGTCGCCGATCCGTCGAACTGGATCAGCCAGCCGATGATCGGGCTGTCCGTCTGCCCCACGTTGACCGATGCGGGGCTGCGGCCCCGTCACCTGGACCTGCGTCCCTTCGCGATCACCGGCCGGGATACGTGGGTGCTGCCTGGCGGTCTGACGCGGGTCGCGCTGAAGGAGGGCAGCATCATCGTCAATTCCTCCCAGGGTGGCGGGTCGAAGGACACCTGGGTGCTGGCGGAATGACGCTGCACCATACCCCGCTGCTGACGCGGGACGCCGAGGGTCTGTTCTGGATGGCCCGCTATCTCGAACGCGTCGAGAACCTGGCCCGGCTCATCGACGTGACCCAGACCTTCGAAAGCCCCGGGCGGGAGGCTGAGTCCTGGACAGCGCTGGTCGCGATCAACTCGGACCAGGACGGTCTCGCGGCGCGCGGGCTGAAGGCCGAGGGGAGCAGCGTCAAACGCTTCTACCTGCTGGACCAGGACAACCCCACAAGCATCCCCGCCTCGTTGGAAGCGGCGCGGACCAACGCGCGCAAGCTGCGCCCGTTGATCAGCACGGAAATGTGGATGCAGTTGAACGTCTTCCATCGCGACGTCTCGGCCATCGACCCCGCCGAACTCGACGGCGATGCGCTGTCCCGGCTGTGCCGACGCATCAAGGAAGGCGTGCAGGCGCATACCGGCATCACCGAGGGGACGTTCTTCCGCGACCAGGGGTGGCACTTCTACGAGCTTGGGCGGCTGATCGAGCGGGCGGACCAGACCACCCGGCTGCTGGACATCAAGTACCACCTGCTGGTTCGGGGATCGGCGGAGGAGCGGCGGGTGGCGGAGATGACGCAGTGGAACGCCGTGCTGCGGGCTGCAGCCGGGTATCACGCGTTCCGCCGGGTGGCCGAGACCGGGTTCCAGCCCGGCGACGTCGTGGCGTTCCTGCTGGGCGACACGTCGTTCGCACGCAGCGTCGGGCTGTGCGTGGGCGAGATGACGGCGCATCTGCACACCCTGCGCACCAGGTACGGGTTACGCGACACGGCGCCGGTGCTGGCACAACTGGACGAGTTGCAGGCGATGCTGAACGACCTGTCGCATCTGCGCCTGCCCGAGGGCCTGCACGATTTCCTGGACCGGCTGCAGACCGACCTGAGCCATATCGGCGGCCTGATGGGAACGATGTTCTTCCGCGATTGGCGGCCACTGCTGGGGCAGACGCCGGCGCAGGGCCAATCGGGACAGACGCAGTCGCAATCGTCGGGCTGACGGTGTTGATCGTAACCGGGGACGTGACTTCGACCGAACGCATCCCAGATGCTATGGCATAGGGCTATGGTCGGCGCCGGCGGAGCTGGCGTGAGCAGGAACGGGGACGCACCATGAACGTCATCAGGCGCCGGGGCTGGGAGATTTCGGATCGGGACGCGACGCCGGAGCACCTTGTGCTTGGACGTCGGAGCGCCTTGGCAGGCGCCGCCCTTGGCTCCATCCTGGCGCCCGGTCTGGCACGGGCGCAGGGCGCGCCGCGGAACCCGAAATACGACGGTGGGCGGGAGATCACGGCCGAGAAGGACGCGACGACCTATAACAACTACTACGAGTTCGGGACCGACAAGAGCATCCATCGCGCGGCGCAGCGCCTGGTCACCAGCCCCTGGACGATCAAGCTGGAGGGCATGGTCGAGCAGCCGCGGACGATCGACTTCGACGAGCTGATAAAGAAGGTGACGATCGAGGAGCGCGTGTATCGGCACCGTTGCGTCGAGGGTTGGGCGATGACGGTGCCGTGGTCCGGCTTTCAGCTCAGCGAATTCGTGAAGATGGCCGCGCCGTTGGCCTCCGCCCGGTATATCGCGTTCGAGACGATGGCGGACCCGAAGACGATGCCCGGCCTGCGCCTGAGTGCGTTCGACTGGCCTTATATCGAGGGCTGCACGATCGCCGAGGCGATGAACGAGCTCGCATTCCTGGTGACCGGTATGTACGGCAAGGCGGTGCCGAAGCAGGATGGCGCGCCCATCCGGCTGATCCTGCCGTGGAAGTACGGGTTCAAGGCGGCGAAGTCGATCGTGAAGGTGACCTTCACGGACAAGCGGCCGAAGACCTTCTGGGAGGGGTTGCAGCCCAGCGAATATGGCTTCTGGGCCAACGTGAACCCGCAGGTTCCGCATCCGCGGTGGAGCCAGGCGACGGAGCGGCTGCTGGGCAACGATCAGCGTGTGCCGACGCAGCTCTACAATGGCTATGGCGAGTTCGTCGCCGGGCTGTATTCTGGCCTGGGCAACGAGAAACTGTTCATGTGATGACGGCACGCATCTTTGCGATCCTGGCGGCGGTGTTCCTCGTCGCGGCAGTCGGCATCGCCGCGCTGACGCCGCTGGGGATGACGCTTGCCCAAGGGCTGCTGCAAGTGGACAAGGGATTCGTGGAATGGGCGCGATCCCACAGCCTGCCGTGGATCTGGACCTGGATCGAGATGCCGTTCCTGCTGCGGCCGTTGTGGCTGCTGCCCGCGTGCCTGGGCGTGATTTGCGCCGGGCTGGCGATGACGTTCAATCTGGGGAAGGCTTCGACGACACGGCGTCGTCGAAGCTGACCAGGCTTCGGGCCAGCGCGATGACCCGGTGCGCCTCATCCCACAGGTCGTAGGGCGCGAGCGCGTCCAGGGGTGCGAAGACGGCGTCGCTGACGTCGTCCCCGGCGACGGGTTCGCCACTGGTCCAGGCGGCCGCGAAATCCAGGATCGTGTAGTGGAATTGGACGCGGCCGGCCGCGTCGCGATGGATGCTGTCGACGTTCGCGGCCAGATGCATCGGGCCGGCGTGCAGGCCGGCCTCTTCCAGCAGTTCGCGACGGGCGGCAGCCTCGGCCGTTTCGCCGAGTTCCTGTGCGCCGCCGGGTAGGGACCATGAGCCTGCGGCGGGCGGCTTGGCGCGCCGCACCAGCAGCACGGCGCCGGGCTTGAGCAGGACGACGCCGATGCCGACCAGGGGCCGCCGTGGATATTCCCGTGTGTCGTTCTGCATGCGACCGGGCTATGGCGGAATGGGCGGGGCGTCAACGGCGCTTGCGTGCAGCCGGGACGCACCGTATCTGGAGTGGAACCGCGTCATAATAGCGACAGGAAACGTTCATGCGCCTTACCCGCCGGACTGCCGTGACCACCGCCCTCGGCGGCATGTTTGCCGCGCCGCTCATGGCCACACAGGCGCGCGCTGCGACCCGCATGCTGAAGATCAGCCATCAATTTCCCGGCGGCACGCTGGAGCAAGGCGACTTCCGCGATCGCCTGGCCCGGCGCTTCGCCGCCGACGTGCAGAAGCGCACGAATGGGGAGATCGGGTTCGAGATCTACCCCGGCTCGTCGTTGATGAAGACGGTCGCGCAGTTCTCGGCGCTGCGTCGCGGCGCCCTGGACATGTCCGTCTATCCGCTCGCCTACGCGGGGGGGGAGGTGCCGGAGGTGAATATCGGGCTGATGCCGTGCCTGGTCACGACGTATGAGCAGGGCATGGCGTGGAAGACGCAGCCGATCGGGCGGGAGCTGGTGTCGTTGCTGGACAAGCGCGGGATCAAGATCGTCACCTGGGTTTGGCAGGCGGGGGGCACGGCCAGCCGCAACACGCCGGTCGTGCAGCCCGACGACGTGAAGGGCCTGAAGATCCGCGGCGGCTCACGCGAGATGGACCTGATGCTGAAGCAGGCGGGCGGGATCATCAGCTCCGTCCCTAGCAACGAGATCTACGCGGCGATGCAGACCGGGTCGCTGGATGCAGCGGTGACGTCCAGCACCAGCCTGATCTCGTTCCGGCTGGAGGAGATCAGCAAGGCCGTCACCAGCGGCAAGTCCGGCAGTTTCTGGTTCATGTTCGAGCCGCTGATCATGAGCAAGCAGATCTTCGACAGCCTGCCGGCGCCGCATCAGAAGGCGATCGAGGAAGCCGGGCTGGAGCAGGAGGCGTTCGGCCTGGCCGCGGCAAAGGCCGACGACGACGACCTGGCCAAGGTGTATGCGAAGGTGGGCGTGACCGCGAAGGAGATGAACGCGGACGCGATCGGGAAGTGGAAGGCGCTGGCGCAGGCGACGGCCTGGAAGGACTTCGCCGAACGCAATGCCGCCTGCGCCGCCCTGCTGAAGCTGGCCGAGGCGGTCGCTTGAGGAGAGGGTCTTGAGCACCCACGGGATCGACGCCGCCGCCGGCGCGATCCCCGCGACGGACGTGCCCCGCACGGGCGTGCTGGGGGCTGCTCAGGCGGTTCTGGGC
Source organism: uncultured Acetobacteraceae bacterium (assembly GCA_964246015.1). Taxonomy (GTDB): domain Bacteria; phylum Pseudomonadota; class Alphaproteobacteria; order Acetobacterales; family Acetobacteraceae; genus JBBROS01. The sequence goes on along the minus strand of CAXTPG010000018.1, from coordinate 49,447 downwards.
GTGGTGAACGACGTGATGGCGGTGCTGTCGGCGATCGCGATAGGCGCCGCGGGCATCGTGCTGACGTGGGAGGTCGCCGGCCGCTACTTCTTCAGCATCCCGAGTGACTGGCAGGACGAGATGAGTGTGTTCCTGCTGGTGGGGGCGACGTTCGCCTCCGCCGCGTGGGTGCAGGCCCGGCGCGGGCACGTGGCCATCGATGCGTTGGGCGCCATCCTGCCGCCGGCGGTCGATCGGTTCCGGCGCTGGCTTGCGGATGTGTTGAGTTTCGCCTTCGTGACTTTCTTTGCCTGGAAAAGCTGGTCGTTGCTGCACGAGGCGCTGGTGGACGGGCAGACGACGCCGTCCGCTTGGGGGCCGCCATTGTGGATTCCGTACAGCTGCATGTCGGTCGGCATGTCGCTGCTGGCGGCGCAGCTGTTGCTGCAGGTGCTGGGCAGCCGGCACGGGGTGTCGCAGCCCGCCCATCTCGCCCCCTCGCCCCGGTAGTTCTCATGTCCACGCTCCAGATCGGCCTCATGTATGGCGGGGCCACGCTCGTCGCCCTGTTCTCCGGCATGCCTATCGCGTTCGCGCTGGGCGGCGTCGCGACGGTGTTCATGCTGATCTTCATGCCTGCGGCGTCGCTCGATACGGTCGCGCAGAACGTCTACGAGGAGCTGGCGAGCATCACGTTGCTGACGATCCCGCTGTTCATCCTGAAGGGGGCGGCGATCGGGAAGTCACGGGCGGGCAAGGATTTGTACGACGCGCTGCACACGTGGTTGCATCGCGTGCCCGGCGGCCTGGGCGTCGCCGTCGTGCTGGCGTGCGGGCTGTTTGCGGCCATGGCGGGCAGTTCGCCGGCGACGTGCAGCGCGATCGGGAGTTCGGGCATTCCGGAGATGCGCCGGCGGGGGTATTCGCCGGGATTCGCGGCGGGATTGGTGGCGGCTGGGGGAACGCTGGGCATCCTGCTGCCGCCCAGCATCGTGCTGATCCTGTATGCGGTGGCGGCGGAGCAGTCGTTGGGGCGGCTGTTCCTGGCGGGCATCGGGCCGGGGATCCTGCTGGTCGCGATGTTCGCGGGATATGCGGTGGTGCGGTGGCGGCAGGAGTTCGGGGCGGCGACGGTGGCGGCCGCGGGCGGTGCGGACCGCAGCGAAATCTTGCGGCAGGACAGCTACAGCTTCGGCGACAAGATGGCCGCGTTGCCGCGGGTGCTGCCGTTCCTGATCCTGCTGACGGGCGTGATGGTGGCGTTGTATGGCGGCATCGCGACGCCAAGCGAGACGGCCGGGCTGGGTGGCGTGCTGGCGCTGGTGCTGATCGCGACCGTTTATGGCGCATACCGGCTGCGCGACCTGAAGCCCATCTTCGCGGGCACTCTGGGCGAAAGCGGGATGCTGCTGCTGATCATCGGGATGAGCCTGCTGTACAGCTACGTGATGAGCTACCTGCACATCAGCCAGGCGGCGGCCGGCTGGATCGTGGGGCTGCAACTGGGCAAGTGGCTGCTGCTGCTGGCGATCCTGTTGCTGGTCGTGGTGCTGGGGTTCTTTCTGCCGCCGGTGTCGATCATTCTGATGACGGCGCCGATTATCCTGCCGCCGTTGCGGGCGGCCGGGTTCGACCTGATCTGGTTCGGCGTCGTGATGGCGGTGGTGATGGAGATGGGTCTGATCCATCCGCCGGTGGGGCTGAACATCTTCGTCATCAATCGGATTGCGCCCGATATCGGGTTGGGGCCGATCATCTGGGGCACGATCCCGTTCGTGATCCTGATGGCTGTGGCCGTCGTGATCCTTTCGCTGGTGCCGGGGATTGCGATGTGGCTGCCGAACCTGGTGTACGGGCGGTAGTTACGGACTGGCGGCCAGGGCGCGGTCGACGAACCCGCTGGTCTTTACGTCCGCGACGAAGGCGCTCAGCCCGGCAGCCGCGGCCTCGCCGCGAGTCTTGGGCACTCCCATCGCCTGCTCGATCCCCATGAACCTCCCTGGAATCGTCCGTGTGCCGGGGCTGCGTGCCACCAGCGCCTCAATCGGCTGCCGGACGCCTGCCAGCACCGGCGGGTCGTTCGACAGGAAGGCGGCGGCGGCTTCGTCGTTGGTGGCGAAGCGGACGAGGGCCGCGTGTTTCAGCGACCGGGTCAGAAACAGGTCGTAGGCGCTGCCGCGCACCACGCCCACGCGCGTGCCGGGCGCATCGACGCTGTCGACGGTGCGGAGCGGCGACGCCTCGTGGACGGCGTAGGTGCCCTCGATGATCACATAGGGTTCGGTGAAGGCGATGCCCTGGCCGCGGACCGGGTCGATCGCCAGGAAGCAGATGTCGTAGACGTCCTGTGGCAGCGCGTCCGTCACCTTGCCGGCCTGGTCGAACGGGACGATCGCGAGGAGGACGCCGAGGCGCCTCGCCAGCTCGGTCGCGAGGGCCACGGAGATGCCTTGCGGCTCCCCGTTGGGGCCGCGCTGCGCGAGGACGGGGTTGCCGAAGTTGATGGCGGCGCGGAGCGTGCCGGTGGGGGCCAACGGAGAGGGCTGTGCTGCGACGGTGCCGGCCAGGAGGACGCCCAGCACGGCCAAACCAAGGACTGTCATAGCCCGGCACCTTGCAGGCCCAGTATCGCCCTTGCGCAGGCCTGGGCGCGGGGGACCATCGTCGCGACCTCCATGTATTCCTCCGGGCTGTGAGCCTTGCCGCCGACGGGGCCGACGGCGCAGATGGTGGGGGTGCCCAGGGCGGCGGTGAAGCCGCTGTCGGCGCAGCCGCCGGCGAACTCGCCCTGGACGTGCAGGCCGCTGGCGGCGGCGCTGCCGACGTAGAGATCGAACAGGCGTTTGGCGGCCGGGGTTTGGGTGAGGGGGAGGAACTCGCCCTTTATTTCCAGCTCGGATCGCGTGCCGGGGACGGTGGCGCGGGCGACGATCCCGGCGATGCGGGCCATGACGTCGTCGCGGTCCTCGGGGTGGATGTAGCGGACGTCGATCTGGGCTTCGGCCCAGGGGGCGACGGTGTTGACGCTCTGGCCGCCGCTGATGAGGCCGACGTTGACGGTGGTGCCGCGGTCGAGGTCGGTCAGTGCGTGGAGCGCGGTTATCTTGTGGGCCAGCTCACCGATGGCGCTGATGCCGTCCTGGAAGTTGCCGCCGGAGTGGGCGGCCTTGCCGGTGACGCGGAGGACGGAGAAGACGCCGCCCTTGCGGCCGGTGACGACGTTGCCGGTGGGGCGGCCGGGTTCGCTGTTGAAGACGACGCGGGCGCCACGCGCCTCGGCCTCGATGACGGGGCGGCCTTCGGGGCTGCCGATCTCCTCGTCGCCGGTGAAGAGGCCGACGAGGGGGGCCGGGCTGCCGCCGTATTTGGCGAAAGCGGCGAGGACGAAGCAGTTCATGACCAGGCCGGCCTTCATGTCGGCGACGCCGGGGCCGGAGGCGATGCCGTTGACGAGGGTGAAGGGGCGGCGGGCGGCCTCGCCATCGGGGAAGACGGTGTCGCGGTGGCCCATGAGGACGATGTTGCCGCCGGCGTTGCCGGAGGGGCCGTCGAATGGAACTGCCGCGCGCAGGCAGTCGCCGTGGCGGGATTGGGGCAGGCGCTCGACGGGGATGCCGTGGTTGGTAAGGAAGCGTTCCGCGACGGCGCCGACGGCGTCGATGCCGGGCTTGTCGTAGCTGCCGCTGTCGATGTCCACCATCTGGCGCAGGAGGTCGATCATGGCGTCGTGCTGGGTCGCGAGCCAGGCGGTGATGGCGGCTTCGGGGGTCAGGGCGTTCATGGTGTTGTCTCCTGTGCGCGTTCCAGAGTCCGTGCGGCGCGGAGGACCAGGTCGTCGCGGTAGAGGGCGGCGGCGAGCTGGACGCTGCGGGGGAGGCCCGTGCTGCCGGCGCCCATGGGGATGCTGATGGCGGGCTGGCGGGTGAGGTTGAAGGCGAAGGTCCAGGGGGCCCAGGCCGTCAGCAGGTTGTGGACGGGGTCGGTTGTGGGGGCGTCGGCCAGGGGCGGGGGGCCGGGAACGGTGGGGCAGAGGACGAGATCGTAGGTGCGGTGCAGCTTCGCCATGGTGTGCGCGGCCTGGATCTGCTGGGCGGCGGCCTGCATGAGGGTCGTGCCGGGCGGGTCGGGCGCTTCGGCGAGGTGCAGCAAGGCGGGGTCCAGCAGGGGGCGGCGCTCGGGCGGCGTGTTGGCCACCACGAGGCGGAGTGCGGTGGTCCATAGGGTTGCGAAGAGGTGGCCGGTGTCGGGCAGGCCGGGGTCGACCTGGTCCAGCTCGGCCCCTGCGTCGTGCAGCAGGCGGGCGGCGTGTTCCACGGCGGCGGTGCCGTCGGCGTCGAGCGGGGCGTCGAACCCGGGGTTGGGGAGGACGGCGATGCGGAGGCCGCGGACGCCGTTCTCGATGCCGTCCAGCCAGGTGGCGGGCTGGTCGGGGAGGCAGAAGGGATCGCGCCAGTCGGGCCGGGCCATGGCGGCGAGCATGAGGGCGGCGTCGCGGACGGTGCGGGTCATGGGGCCGGCGACGGCGACGGTGGCGAAGGCGCCGAGCGGCCATTGGGGCACGCGGCCGAAGCTGGGCTTGAGGCCGACAACGCCGCACCAGGCTGCGGGGATGCGGATGCTGCCGCCGGCATCGGTGCCGACGTGCAGGGCGCCGAAGCCGGCTGCCGCCGCGGCGCCGGCGCCCGAGGACGACCCGCCCGGCGTGTGGGCGGGGTTGCGGGGGTTGCGGGTGATGCCGTGCAGCGGACAGTCGCCCGGGGATTTCCAGCCGAACTCGGTGGTGGTGGTCTTGCCGATGATGACGGCGCCGGCGGCCTTGAGGCCGGCGACGAGGGGCGCATCGTCGGGGGCTGGCGCTGCCGGGGTGGTGCGGCTGCCGCGGCGGGTGGGGTGGCCGGCGAGGTCGATCAGGTCCTTGACGGTGGTGGGCACGCCGTCCAGGGCGCCCATGGGTTCCCCGGATGTCCAACGCCGGGTGCTGTCGCCGGCTGCGGCGAGGGCTGCGGGGTCGAGCAGGGCGAAGGCGTTGATGCCGGGGTTGAGGCGGGCGATGCGCTCGGTGGTGGCCTGCAGCGCGTCTATGGGCGTGAAGGTGCGGCTGCGGAATCCCGCGAGAAGCTGTTCGGCGGAGAGCAGGGCCAGGTCCGTCATGCGGGCACGCGGGTGCGGTGGGGGGCGAGCCAGCCCATGGAGGCGTCCGGTTCGGCGTCGGTGCTGGGCAAATATGGCTTGATGTCGAGCAGGGGCGTGCCGTCGAGGCAGTCGAGGTTGCGGAGTGTGAGGCGCCCATCCTGGATGCCGTGGAGAGTGACGACGGAGAGGCCGATCGGGTTGGGGCGGGCCGGGCTGCGGGTGGCGAAGACGCCGCGGGGGCGGCCGTCGAACGCCGGGGTGATCGTCAGCCCGGCGGATTGGGGGCCAAGCCAGTAGAGCAGCAGCAGGTGGGTGAAGCTGTCGAGGTCGGCCAGGCCTTCGTGGAATGCGGGATCGATCTCGGCCGCGCAGTCGGGCGGCGGCTGGATCTGCCGCCCGTTGCGCGGGCACTCGGCCAGGGTGCGGAAGGGGGTCCGCAGGCGGCCGATGGGGTGGAGGATCACGCCTGGGCCACGGCGGCGGACCAGGGGGACATCGCGTCGCTGATGCCGGTGCGGAGGCCGTCCTGGTCCAGGATGAGGTTGGGGCAGGCGAAGTTCACGGGGACGGTGCCGTGTTCCACATCCTCGACCGGGCCCTGGGCGCGGAGGGCGGCCATGACGTCATCGGGCAGGCGCTGGTCGGCGTGGACGGTGTCGGGGTCGCTGACGTCGATGCGGGGGTGGTGGGCGGCCGTGGCCGGGTCCATGCCGAAGCCGGCGACGAAGGCGACCATCTGGGTGACGGCGGCGAGGATGCGGCGGCCGCCGGACGCGCCGCCGGCCAGCACTGGGCGGTCGCCGTCGCGCAGGATGACGGGGAGCATGTTCGTCAGGGGGCGCTTGCCGGGCGCCACGGAGTTCGGCTGGCCGGGTCGCGGGTCGAACCACATGATGCCGTTGTTCATCAGCACGCCGGAGCCGGGCAGGACGACGCGGCTGCCCATGGAGGACAGGAGGGTCGTGGTCATGGCGACCATGGTGCCTTCGGCGTCGCAGACCGTGAGGTGGGTGGTGCAGCTCTCGGCGGCCTTGGGTTCGGCGTCGCCGAGGCCGGACAGGCGCTCGGCATAGGCGGTGCGCATGGCGGCGGCGAGGGCGGCGTACCAGGTTGCGTCGGGGGCGGCGGGCCAGGGGGTGGGCATGAGGTCCAGGACGCGGGCCATGGTGGGGGCTGCGGTGAGGCCGCCGGCGAGTTGAAGGGTGCGGCCGTGGAAGGGCACGTCCATGCAGTCGCGGATCTGCGCCTCGCAGCGGCGCAGGTCGTCCGCGTCCAGCACGCCGCCGAGGGCGTGCACGTCGGCGGCGATGCTGCGGGCGACGTCGCCTTCGTAGAAGTCGCGGAGGCCGGCGTGGGCGAGGCGGTCGAGCGTGTCGGGGAGGTTGCCGAGGCGGAAGTAGCCGGGGCGCCCCTGGTAGGGGGCGACGGGGGGCAGGCCGCCGGGGAGGTAGATTCGGGCGCTTTCATCGTATCTGCGCAGGATCGCGGCGGAGTTCGCGATCTTGAGCGTGGTGAACCAATCCTGCGGCAGGCCGCGCTTGGCGAGCGCGATGGCGGGGGCCATCAGCTCGGACAAGGGCATGCGGCCCCAGCGGCCGTACATGTGGGCGTAGCCGGCGGTGGAGGACGGGATGGCGAAGCTGAGGGGGCCGTGGACGTTGGCGTCGCCCTCCACCTCGGGCCAGGCGAACAGGTCCTGCGCGGTCTTGCCGGTGAGCTTGAAGCGGTCTGGGTGGAGGTTGGCGGGGGCGCGGGGGCCGAAATCCACGACCTCGGCGCGGGGTTGGCCAGCGCGGTGGACGAGCGTGAAGCCGATGCCGCCGAGGCCGCTGTTCCAAGGCTCGACGGCGGCGAGCGCGAGTGCGGTGCCGACGGCGGCGTCGATGGCGTTGCCGCCGGCGTCGAGGATGGCCACGCCCGCAAGCGCGGCGTCGCGGGACTGGCTGACGACCATGCCGCGGCGGCCGGTGGCGGCGGGCTTGGTGACATGCCAATGCTGCGTCAGGTGCTCGGGCGGGCTGTATGGCATGGTCATCTCCCCAGTGGCGGGCGATGGTAGACCCGTCGACACAGGGGGGCCAGATGGACGCGATACTCGATGCGCACGCGGACGCGGATCAGCCGGGGGCGACGTTCCGGGCGGTGGACCGGGTGCTGGCGACGGCGCCCGGGACCATCCTGTTCACGATCCTGGTGCATCATCCCGGGCTGCGGGAGAGCGAGCGGTTCTACACGAACATGCCGGACGCCTACCCGGTGGGCGGGCGCAAGCCGGTAACGGACAGCCCTTGGATGCAGCGGGTGATCCATGGCGGGCAGCCCTATATCGGCCGGACGCGGGAGGACATCCGCGACGTGTTCTTCGACCATGAGCTGATCTGGTCGCTGGGGTGCGAAGCGGTGCTGAACATGCCGGTTCGGTGGGCGGGGCAGACGCTGGGCACGCTGAACCTGCTGCACCGGGCGGGGCACTACGGCGACGCGCATCTGGCCGAGGTTCGGCTTGCGGCGCACCTGGCGTTGCCGGGGTTGTTGCGGATCGCCCGGCTGTGACACGGAATTGTCGCTGGACGGACACGCTCGGGTGCTGCCAGCCCTTTCCCGGTCCCATAGAACGAGGCACGCCGCACAATGACGCCCAGCCCGAAGGTCAGCTTCGTCGTCCCTGCCTATAACGAGGAGGTGCTGCTGCCGGCCTGCCTGGCGGCCATCAAGGCCGAGATCGCCCGCAGCGGCTGCGATGCCGAGGTGCTGGTCGTGAACAACGCCAGCACGGACCGCACGGCGGAGGTCGCGGCTTCGGTGCCGGGGGTGGTGGTGGTGCATGAGCCGGTGAAGGGCCTGGTGTCCGCGCGGCGGGCCGGGTTCGGGGCGGCGCGGGGGCGGCTGGTTGCCAACATCGATGCGGATACGCTGGTTCCGCCGGGGTGGCTGGACCGGGTGACGGAGGCGTTCGAGCGGGATGCGAAGCTGGTGGCGCTGAGCGGGCCCTACGATTACTACGACGTGCCGTTGCGGATCCGGCTTGCGACGCGGTTGTTCTACATGATGGGGTTCGCGACCTATGCCTTCAACAAGCATGTCCTGGGCGTGGGCAGCATGGTGCAGGGCGGCAACTTCGTCGTGCTGCGCGACGCGCTGGAGCGTGCGGGCGGGTTCAGCGACACGTTCCAGTTCTATGGCGAGGACACGGATATCGCCCGGCGCATGAGCCGGGTTGGGAACGTGACGTTCACCTGGTCGCTGATGGCCAAATCGTCGGGGCGGCGGTTGAAGGGGGACGGGGTGGTGATGACGGGGGTTCGGTACGGGGCGAACTATCTGTGGGCGACGTTCTTCCGGAAGCCGTTCACGAGCGCCTGGAACGATTACCGCTGAACCGGACGGGGTTTGTGGTGGGTTGCGAAGGGCAACCCACCCTGAACATCATCCCTTGGTCGCCCCCGCCGTCAGGCCGGCGATGTAGTAGTCCATGAGGAAGGCGTAGATCAGCACGGGGGGTGCTGCGGCCATCAGACTGCCGGCCATGATCTTGCCCCACTGGAAGACGTCGGCGCGGATGAGTTCGCTGATGATGCCGACCGTCAGCACCATCTGGTCGCTGCTGTAGAGGTAGGCCATGGGATAGAGGAACGTGCCCCAGCCGACGGTGAAGGCGAAGATGGTGGCCGCGATGATGCCGGGCATGGCGACGGGGATGAAGATCTTGAACAGCATCTGCATCCAGGATGCGCCGTCGATGAGGGCGGCCTCGTCCAGTTCCTTGGGGATCGAGGCGAAGTAGCCGATCATGATCCAGGTGCAGAACGGCACGGAGAGCGTGAGGTAGAGCGGCACCATCGCCCATGCGTTGTTGGTGAGGCCGACGGTGTTGATGATCTGGAAGAGCGGGATGAACAGCAGGCTTTCCGGCACCAGGTAGGTGAGGAAGATGCCGGTCGCGAGGACCGAGCTGCCCCAGAACTTCATCCGCGCGAGGCTGAATGCGGCGAGGACCGAGATGCACATGGTCACGGCGACGACGCTGGTGGTGACCTTGATGGAGTTCCAGAAGAAGCGCTGGAAGTTCGCGTTGGTCAGCAGCTCGGTATAGTTGGCGAGGGTCGGGTTGGAGACGAGCCACGGGTTTCCCGCGAGGCTCGAGACCTCGGCCGAGCTTTTGAAGCTGGTGACGAGCATGTGGAAGGGCGGGATCAGGAAGAAGACGACGAATACGCTGAGTGCGGCGTAGCTGCCCCACAGCGCCCAGCGGCGGTTGCGGACGATGTTGCCGACGGGGCGGCGCGCGGTGGGGACCGCGGCGCCGAGAGTGGTGGCGCTCACATGGCCTCCTTTGAGCGGCGGGTGACGCCGCGCAGGACGAAGAAGGCGAAGATCGCCAGGATGGGGAACATGAACAGGCTGACGGATGCGCCCAGCGGGATGTCGCCCGACTGGATGCCGACCTGGAATGCGTAGGTGGCGAACAGGTGCGTCTCGTCCTGCGGCCCGCCATTCGTGAGGATGCGCACGATGTCGAAGTTGGCGAAGGTGATGATGAGGCTGAACAGCACGGTGATCGAGATCACGTTCTGCATCATCGGCAGGGTGATGTGCCACAGCTTCTGCCAGAAGTTGGCGCCATCGATGCTTGCGGCCTCATAAAGCTGTTCGGGCACCGATTTCAGCGATGCGAGGTACATGATCAGGAAGAAGGGCGCCCCGTACCAGACGTTGACCAGGATGACGGAGAACCGCGCCCACCAGGTGGCGCCGAGCCAGGGGATGGACGGGCCGCCGAAGGCGTTCAGCACCCAGTTGAAGGCGGAATAGGACGGGTCGAACAGCCACCACCAGCCCAGGGTGGACATGGCGAGCGGCACGACCCAGGGCACCAGGAGCAGGCCGCGCCAGATACGCTGCCGCTTGCTGGGAATGTTGTGCATCAGGTGGGCGAGGACGAAGCCGATCAGCGCCTTGAGGATGACGGCGCTGACGGCGAACAGGATGCTTTGGAAGATGACGGACTGGAAGGTGGGACGGCTGAGCAGGTAGGTGAAATTGTCGATGCCGACGAACTTCGTCATCTTCTTGTTCAGCATCGCCAGATAGATGGCGTAGGTCGCGGGATACACGACCAGGCCCACCACGATCGCGAGCAACGGCAGGCACATCGCGAACGCGATGCTGGAGCGCCGGCGCAGGAAGCGTTTCATGCTGCCGACCGGCGCCCGGGGGGCGGGGCGGGCGCTGGCGGTGGCGAGTGCGACCGATCCGTCCATCAGACCTCCATCGCCGGGCGACCCGCTTGGGGCCGCCCGGCCGTGCTGGCGTTCAGCGGTTGAAGCCCTTCAGCTCGCTTTCGGCCCAGGCGATCGTCTGGTCGATCGACTGTCCGCCCTGGGTGCAGCGGGCGATCATCTTGGTCATGGTCGCCTGGTTGTAGATCTGCACCGCGACCTCGGGCGGGGCCGGGTAGGCCGCGATCCAGGGCTGGGCCTTGTGCTCGGGCTTGAGCTGGTAGTTGGACACGGTCCCCGTGGGGGGGCCCTCGGTCGCCCAGGTGGTGAAGTTGGTCATGGTCTGGAAGGGCGGCGTGTCGTAGCCGTGGGAGGCGGCGACGAGTTGTTCCGCCTGTTCCCGCTCGCTGAGGAACTCGATCAGCTCCTTGGCGGCGGACTTGTTCTTGCCGAAGTTCCAGGCGCCCCAGAAATAGGGGAGGTAGGGAAGGAAGCGGCCTTTCGGGCCGGAAGGGTTGGGATGGGTCCAGCATTGCGAGCCGACCGTGGGGTTGTCGCGCACGGCGACGGCCCAGGCGGAGGGCGGGTTGAAGATCAGCGCGCTTTTGCCCGAGATGAGGGCGCGGTTGTTGGATGCGTCGTCCCAGCTGTAGACGTCGCCGGGCAGGTTGGGCATCAGCCGCTTGGCGTAGTCGAGCACCTGCTTCACGGTGTCGGACTTCACCGTGACGTTGCCCTTCTCATCGACGAGGGTGGCGCCGTAGCTGGCGAACAATGCGCCCACCCAGTCGACGGCGTCGGTGAACTGGCCCATGGGCAGGCCGAAGGGGACGCCGGCCTTGTTGCACTTTTCGGCGGCCGTGAGGAACGCGTCCCAGGTCCATCCGTCGTAGCCTGCGCCCATGGGGCCGCTGGCGGGGAAGACCGCCTGCAGGTCCATGCCGACGTGCTGCTTGAACATGTCGATGCGGGAGCATGCGGGCTTGTACTGGCTGCCCGAGATGGAGGGCATGGCGCGGTAGCTGCCCTTGGACTTGGCGAGGTAGTCGACGATGGGGTTCACCGGGCCGTACTTGGCCGAGAGCCGCTTGACCACGTCGTCCATGGGTTCCAGGAGGTCGGCGTTGTTCAGCACCTCCCAGGTGGGGAAGGCCTGGATGTCGTGCCCGGCCTTGGCCTGCGCCTCGGCGGCGATGGTGAGCAGGTTCTTGTTGCCGACGGAGGTGATGTAGTCGATCGAAACCTCGGTCTTGGTCTTGGCGGCCCAGCCCTGGACGACCTTGGTCATCGCGTCGTTGGCGCCGGGGACCCAATGGTCCCAGAAGCCGATGCTGAGCTTGCCGGCGGCGGCGGCGGTGCGGATGTGGACCAGCGGCAGGGCGGCGGATGCCACCCCGAGCTTAAGCGTGTCGCGGCGTGAAACGCCCATTCCCGTTCTCCCCTATATGGCCTTGACGCGTGGCCAGCTGCCGCTTTGCGGCTTACGCATGCCAGACTTGCATGGAGCGGGGCGGCTGGCAATTTCCGATTCGCCGCCGTGGGTCGGAGACGCGTAACCGCCATGCGGGGCGGCACGAACCGGGTTCATGCGCATCCTCCTCATGCTTCCTCTGCTTCTCCTGCCCCTCACGGCCCGGGCGGAGCGATTGACCGTTGTCGAGCTGTTCACGTCGCAGGGGTGTTCGTCCTGCCCACCGGCCGACGCCGTGCTGGCCGAGCTGTCGCGATCGGACCCGGCCATCCTGCCGTTGGGGCTTCACATCACGTATTGGGACCGGCTGGGCTGGAAGGACCCGTATTCGCTTCCGGCGGCGACCGAGCGGCAGCGGGAGGCGAGCAACCGGCTGCGGCTGGATTACGTCTACACGCCGCAGATGGTCGTCGACGGGCGCCTGCAGGCAGTGGGGTCCGACCGGTCGGCCGTGCGCCGGCTGATTGCGCAGGCACGGGCGGAGGCAGGGCCGGCGGTGCCGTTGACGCTTGCCGCGGACCCGGGCGGGCTGCGGCTTTCGGCGGGGCCGGGCGCCGGGCGGGGGACGTTGCTGGTGGTTGGGTTCGACGCGCAGCACGTCACGCCGGTGAAGGCCGGGGAGAATGGCGGGCGGACGTTGACGCAGGTGAACGTCGTGCGGGCGCTTTCGCCGGTGGGGGCCTGGACCGGGAAGGCGACCGAGATCGTGGTGCCGCGGCCGGCGGGCGAGCGGGCGGCCGTGCTGCTGCAGGGCGAGGACGGCCGGATCCTGGCGGCGGCCGCGCTGTAGCTGGCGTGCGGGTTGCATGGTAACCCGGCCACGATCAACCGGGGGACGTCCCATGCTCCATCGCCGCACGCTGATGCTCGCCGCCACCGCGATAGGGGCGTCGACCCGCGCACGCGCCGCGGAGCCGGTGAAGGTGGGGCTGGTTGCCGCGCTGTCCGGCCCGTCCGCAAAGTCCGGCGAGGGGATCACGCGCGGCCTGCAGGTGGCGATCGATGAGGTGAACGCGGCCGGGGGCGTGCTGGGCCGGCCGCTGGAATTGGTGCGGCGCGACGACGAAAGCAACCCGGGGAAGGGGCAGGCGGCGGCGCGCGAGCTGATCGACCGGGAGGGTGTCGTGGCGCTGTTCGGCGGCATCGACAGCCCGGTTTCGTTGGCCATCGTGCCGCTTGCGAACCAGCAGCGCGTGCCGTTCATGGGCGTGTGGGCCGCGGCGACCAACATCACGCGCAACGGGGCCGACCCGAACTACGTGTTCCGGGTTTCGGCCGTCGACGTGCTGGTGGACCGGCGGCTGATCAAGCATGCGATGACGACGTTCAATGCGAAGGCGCCGGGGCTGATGCTGGTGAACAACGCGTGGGGGGAGAGCAACCAGGCCGGGCTCGGGGCGGCGGCCGAGGCGGCGGGGATCAAGATCGCTGGGATCGAGAAGTTCGCCGAGGCGGATGTGGACATGCTGCCGCAGTTGCAGCGGTTGCGGTCGGCGGGGGCGGATTGCGTGATCCTGGTCGGCAATGCGGCGCCGGGCGCGCAGGTGATGAAGTCGATGCAGCGAGGGGCGTGGACGGCGCCCGTGGTATCGCATTGGGGCATCAGCGGCGGGCGTTTTCCGGAGCTGGCGGGGTCATGGGCGGGGCGGGTGCATTTCGTGCAGACCTACAGCTTCTTCGGGCCGCAGGGGGAGGTGGGCAAGCGCGTCGTTTCCGCCATGATGAAGAAGTTTCCAGACGTGAAGGGTCTGGGCGACATCACGCCGCCCGTGGGTGTCGCGAATGCCTATGACGCCATGCACCTGCTGGCCCGGGGGATCGTGACCGCGGGCAGCACCGAGGGGCCGAAGCTGCGCGAGGGGCTGCTGGGTCTGGGCCGGCACGAGGGGCTGATCAAGACGTACGACACGCCGTTCAAGCCCGGCAACCACGACGCGCTGGACGAGAACGATTACGTCATGGTCCGCTATGTCGGCGAGCAGATCGAGCCCGTGACCGGCTGACGTGCTGACGACCGCCCTAATTTCGGGGCTGGGGCTGGGCAGCATCTACGGGCTGATCGCGCTGGGGTTCACGCTGACGTTTGCCGTGTCGGGGACGGTGAACTTCGCGCAGGGGTCTTCGGTGATGCTGGGCGCGGTCGTGTGCCACGCGCTGGGGGTGGGGTTGAAGCTGCCCTATGCCATCGCGATCCCGCTCGCGTTGGTCGCGTGCGCCGCGTGGGGGGCTGTCGTCGAACTGGTCGCGATCCGCCCGTTCGTGCGCCGGGGCAGCAATGCCTGGTTGATGGCGACGGTCGCGCTGGGGATCGTGCTGGACAACCTGGTCATGGCGGGGTTCGGGAAAGAGCCGCGGGCGTTGCCGTCTTCGTTGGCGGACGAGCCGTGGGTGTTCGGGGATGTGGGGGTGTTCCCGTTGCAGGTCGTGATCCCGGCCGTCGTGCTGGTGGTTGCGGCGCTGGTGCATCTGGGGCTGCGGCGGACCGCGCTGGGTCTGCGGTTGCGGGCTGCGGTGGAGAATGGGGTCGCGGCGCGGCTGATGGGCATCGATGTGATGACGTTGGTTTCGTTGACCTTTGCGGCCTCGGCGGCGCTGGCCGGGTTGGGGGGCGTGCTGGTGGCGCCGCTGTTCAACGTCGCGTACGACATGGGGACGCTGTTCGGGATCAAGGCGTTCGCGGTCGCCATCCTGGGTGGGCTGACCCGGCCGTGGGGCGTTGTGGCGGCCGGGCTGCTGTATGGCCTGGTCGAGGCGGCGGCGACGACGTGGCTCGGGTCCAGCGCCACGCAGATCGCGACGTTCTCGGCGGTGATCGTGGCGCTGGCGGCGGCGCCGGAGGGGCTGTTCGCGGGGCGGGCGCGCGTTCGGGTGTAGCGGCCTTGCCCCTGTCATCGTGCCGTAGGATACCGGAGCCGGTTTGCACAGGAACGGGTCGGACATGCGGGTGAAGGACGTCAAGAAGGTCGTGCTGGCCTATTCCGGGGGCCTGGACACCAGCGTCATCCTGCGCTGGCTGCAGACGACGTATCGCTGCGAGGTCGTGACCTTCACCGCCGATCTGGGCCAGGGCGAGGAGCTGGAGCCGGCGCGCAAGAAGGCCGAGATGTTCGGGATCAAGGAGATCTTCGTCGACGACCTGCGCGAGGTCTTCGTGCGGGACTTCGTGTTCCCGATGTTCCGCGCCAATGCGTTGTATGAGGGGCAGTATCTGCTGGGCACCAGCATCGCCCGGCCGCTGATCGCGCAGCGGCAGATCGAGATTGCGGAGATGGTCGGCGCCGACGCCGTGGCCCATGGCGCGACGGGCAAGGGCAACGATCAGGTGCGGTTCGAGATCGCGTATTACGCATTGAAGCCGGACGTGAAGGTGATCGCGCCGTGGCGGGAATGGGACCTGACCAGCCGCACGAAGCTGATGGAGTTCGCTGAGGCGAACCAGATCCCGATCTCCCGCGACAAGCGGGGCGAGGCGCCGTTCAGCGTCGATGCGAACCTGCTGCACAGCAGCAGCGAGGGTAAGGTGCTGGAAGACCCGGCCGACGAGGCGCCGGAGCTGGTGTATCAGCGCACCATCCGGCCCGAGGATGCGCCGGACCGTGCGACGGTCGTGAGCATCAGCTTCGAGAAGGGCGATCCGACGGCGATCGATGGTGTCGCGATGTCGCCGGCGACGCTGCTGACGAAGCTGAATGAGCTGGGCCGGGCCAACGGGATCGGGCGGCTCGACCTGGTCGAGAACCGGTATGTCGGGATGAAGAACCGGGGCGTGTACGAGACTCCGGGCGGCACGATCCTGCACGTGGCGCATCGTGCGATCGAGAGCATCACGCTGGACCGGGAGGCGGCGCACCTCAAGGACGAGCTGATGCCGCGGTATGCGACGCTGATTTACAACGGGTTCTGGTTCAGCCCGGAGCGGCGGATGCTGCAGGCGGCGATCGACGAGAGCCAGAAGAGCGTCGCGGGCACAGTCCGGCTGAAGCTGTACAAGGGCAACGTGTCGTGCATCGGGCGGGAGAGCCCGGTCAGCCTGTATTCGATGAAGCACGTGACGTTCGAGGAGGATCAGGGCGCCTACGACCAGTTCGACGCGCAGGGTTTCATCAAGCTGAATGCGCTTCGGTTGCGGCTGGGGGCGATGGCGGGTCGGAAGGGCGGGGCGCTGTAGCGCGATGTACACGCTGTTCTACTATCCCGGGAACGCGAGCCTGCTGCCGCACATGATGCTGCGGGAGATCGGCGCGCCGCATGAGCTGGTGCTGGTGGACCGCACGCAGGACGCGCATCGCCAGCCCGACTACATGCGGATGAACCCGAATGGGCTGATTCCGGTGCTGCTGGATGGCGACGCGGTGCTGTACGAGACGGCGGCGATTGCGCTGCATCTGACGGAGAAACACCCGGGCGCCGGGCTTGCTCCGCTACCCGGCGACCCGGCCCGGCCGCATTTCCTGCGCTGGATGGTGCATCTGACGAACACGCCGCAGGCGGAGTTCCAGCCCTGGTTCTACCCGCATAAATTCGCTGTCCGCCGGACCGCGCAAGACGACGTGAAGCTGGTGGGGCAGGCGCGGATGGAGGCAAACTTCAAGCGGATCGCCAAGCAGCTGGGAGACGGGCCGTATCTGCTGGGGGAGCGATTCAGCGCGGCCGACCTGTTCCTGCTGATGCTGATACGGTGGGGCCGGATGATGCCACAGCCGCCGCGCGATATTCCCGCGTTGGCCGCCTTGGCGGAGCGGGTCATGGCGCGTCCGGCCGTGAGCGAGACGTTTGCGGCCGAGGGGATTGCACCACCGTTCTATTGACTGTTTGCTTCCCTTGGGTGCGCGAGGGCTGTAGTCAATGTGCAGACGACGGCGACTCGACGCCCCTGAGGGTCCGTGACGGATATGACGAAACGCTTCCAGTTCTATCTGCTCAAGCCGTCGCACTACGATGACGACGGGTATGTGATCCAGTGGTTCCGGTCTGCCATCCCGTCCAACACTCTTGCGGCGCTGTATGGCCTGGCGATCGACTGCAAGGAGCGCGACGTGCTGGACGGCACGCCGCTGGACATCTTCGAGGCGGACGAGACGAACACGCGCATCCATCCGGAGCGGATCGCGCGTGCCATCGAGCAGGCGGGCGGGCTGGGCCTGGTGGCGCTGGTGGGTGTGCAGTCCAACCAGTTCCCGCGGGCCATGGACATCGCGCGGCGGCTGCGTGCGCGGGGCGTGCAGGTCGCGATGGGCGGGTTCCACGTGTCCGGCTGCATCGCGATGCTGCCGGGCATCCAGCCGGATTTGCAGGAGGCGCTGGATCTCGGGATCACGTTGTTTGCCGGGGAGGCGGAGGGGCGGCTGGACGACGTGCTGCGGTCGGCCGCCGCGGGGACGCTGCCGCCGATCTACAACTTCATGAACGATCTGCCGGGGATGGAGGGGCAGCCGCCGCCGATCCTGCCGCCCGAGCGCATTGCCCGGACGGGTGGGCGGCTGAGCAGCTTCGATGCCGGGCGGGGGTGCCCGTTCCAGTGCTCGTTCTGCACGATCATCAACGTGCAGGGGCGGAAGTCGCGGTACCGGAGCGCGGATGACGTCGAGGAGTTGATCCGCCGCAATCTGAAGGCGGGGGTCGACCATTTCTTCATCACGGACGACAACTTCGCCCGAAACCGCAATTGGGAGCCGATCTACGACCGGTTGATTGCGATGCGGGAAAACGAGGGTCTGTTCTTCCGCTTCATCATCCAGGTCGACACGCTGTGCCACAAAATTCCTGGCTTCATCGAGAAGTCATCGCGGGCAGGCGTCACGCGGGTGTTCATCGGGCTAGAGAACATCAACCCTGAGAACCTGTTGGCGGCCAAAAAGAAACAGAACCGCATCTCGGAATACCGGGAGATGCTGCTGGCGTGGAAGTCGGTCGGGTGTTTCACCTATGCGGGCTATATCCTGGGGTTCCCGGGGGACACGCATGAGAGCATCATGCGGGACATCAAGATCATCCAGCGCGAGCTGCCGTTGGATCTGCTCGAGTTCTTCTTCCTGACGCCGTTGCCCGGTTCGGAAGACCACAAGAAGCTGTTCACTGCGGGGGTGCCGATGGACCCCGACATGAACAAATACGATCTCGAGCACGCCTGCACGGCGCATCCGAAGATGAGCAAGGAGGAGTGGGAGCGCGCATATCACGATGCGTGGCGCGCTTATTACACGCCGGAGCACATGGCGACGATCATGCGCCGGGCCGTGGCGACCCGGATCAGCCCGGGCAAGATGATGTTCCTGCTGATCTGGTTCTGGGGCTGCGTGGTGCTGGAGAACGTGCATCCGCTGCAGGGCGGCTTTTTTCGCCGGAAGGTTCGGACGGACCGGCGCCCGACGATGCCGCGGGAGAACCCGCTGGTGTTCTATCCCCGCTATGGGCTGGACCTGATCGTGAAGCACGTGCGGCTGGCCGGGATCGTCTGGCAGTTGGGGGCGGTGCGCCGCGCGCTGAAGCGCGACCCGGCCGCCCGGCAGTACATGGACCAGGCGCTGACGCCGGTGCAGGCCGACGACATGGACGTGCTGGAGATGTTCACGCAGACGGATGCGGCGCGGGCGGCGACGGTCAAGGTCCGGCGGGACGCGGCGAAGGTGGCGGCGCGGGCTTAGCGAATTCCACGAAGGCCGGCCTGTTTGTCCATCACATGATCGGTGGATTGCGGGGCCGGGCACGGCTTGGCATGGTCGGGGAATGCTCGACCTGCCGCTCCCGGACCTGGTTGCCACCGAGGCATTGGGGGCACGGCTGGCCCGGCTGCTGCGGCGGGGCGACGCCGTGCTGCTGGAGGGTCCGCTGGGGGCCGGCAAGAGTGCCCTGGCGCGCGCGTTGCTGCGTTCCCTGACCGGCGACCCGGCGCTGGAGGTGCCGAGCCCGACCTATACGCTGGTGCAGGGATATGAGACCCCCATTGGGCTGGTGCAGCATTTCGACCTGTGGCGGCTCGACGGGCCCGGCGCCCTGCGGGAGCTGGGGTGGGACGAGGCGGAGGCGGCGCTCGTCGAATGGCCCGACCGGCTGGGCGAGCTGCGCCCGGACGACGCGCTGACCGTCACGCTGCACCATGCCGGCAACGGGGCGCGGCGTGCGGTCCTGACGGGGTGGGAGGGGCGGCTGTGAACCTGTTCACCGTTCCGCCCGGCGTGCCGTTCCTGGACGCGTTGGCGACCTGGTGGCTGTCCCGCAGCGACGACCCGATGCAGCAGTCCGAGGGGCTGATCCTGCTGCCGACGCGGCGGGCGGCCCGAGGGCTGACCGATGCGTTCCTGCGCGCGGCCGGGGGGCGGCCGCTGCTGCTGCCGCGGATCGCAGCCTTCGGGGCGCTGGACGAGGCGCCGCTGGCGCTTTCGGGCGCGCTAGACCTGGCGCCGGCCGTGCCGGAGCCGCGGCGGCTCGCGGCGCTGACCCGGCTGGTGATGGCGCTGGAGGGACGGTTCGGGGCGCCAGCGACGGCGGACCGGGCCTGGTTGCTGGCGGCGGAGCTGGCGCGGCTGCTGGACGAGGCGCACCGGGAAGGCGTGATCCTGGGCGACGTGCTGCCGGGGCTGGTCGATGAGGGGTTTGCCCAGCACTGGGCAGACACGCTGCACTTCCTGCAGATCGTGACGGCGCATTGGCCGGGGTGGCTGGCGGAGAACGGCTTGATCGACGGGGCCGAGCGCGGCGTGCGGCTGCTGCGGGCGCAGGCCGAAGCGTGGGAGGCGGCGCCGCCTGCGTTCCCGGTGGTGGCCGCCGGCACGTCGGGTGGCGTGCGGGCCGTCGCGGACCTGATGCGCGTCGTTGCCCGGTTGCCGCAGGGGCGCGTGGTGCTGCCCGGGCTGGACGCCGGGATGGACGACGGGGTGTGGGAGGGGTTGCAGGACGGGCATCCGCAGGCCGGGCTGCGCGCGCTGCTGGCGGACATGGGCGCCGCGCGCGGGGACGTGCAGCCCTGGCCGGGGGCGGGGCCGGCGTCTTCCCGTGCGGCGACCGTGTGGCGGTCACTGCTGCCGGCGGCGGCGCTGGGGGCGTGGCGCGCGCCGTTCACCCCGGACGTGGCCGGGCTGGAACGGCTGGAAGCGGCGGATCAGCAGGAGGAGGCGGTCGCCGTCGCGCTGGTGCTGCGGCACGCGCTGGAGACACCGGGCGCCCAGGCCGCGCTGGTGACGCCGGACCGCGTGCTGGCGGCGCGTGTCGCGGCGGAGCTGGCCCGCTTCGGCGTCGTGGTGGACGACAGCGCCGGGGAACCCCTGGCCGAGACTCCGCCCGGCACGTTCTTGCGCCTGCTGGTCCAGGCGGTGGCGGACGGGCTGTCGCCGGTGGCGCTGCTGGGTGTGCTGAAGCACCCGCTGGCGGCGCTCGGCCTGTCGCCCGCGCGCTGCCGCGCCCGCGCCCGCTGGCTGGAGCGGCGCGTGCTGCGCGGCCCGGCGCCGCCACCGGGGGTTGCCGGGCTGCGGGCGGCGCTGGCGGGCAAGGCGGAGGCCGAGCTGGAGGACTTCGTCGATCGGATCGAGGCGCGGTTTGCGCCCCTGCTGGCCCTTGCCGGGGCGGGCGATGCGCCACCAGGCGTTGCGATGCAGGCACTGATCCGCGCCGCGGAGGCCGTCGCCGAGACCGATACGCGGGCCGGCGCCGCCCAGCTCTGGGCGCTGGAGGAGGGCGAGGCGCTGGCCCAGCATCTGGCCGGGCTGCTGGACGCGCTGCCGCTGCTGCCGCCGCAGCCGGTTCGCACCTTGCCGGGCCTGTTGGACGCCAGCCTTCAGGGCGCCGTCGTCCGCAGCCGCCGTGCCTTGCGTGGGCGGGACGGGGACGAGCATCCGCGGGTCGCGATCCTGGGGTTGCTGGAGGCGCGGCTGCAATCCTTCGACGTGCTGGTGCTGGGCAGCCTGGCCGAGGCGGTCTGGCCGCCCTCTGCGGACCCCGGCCCGTGGATGAGCCGGCCGATGCGGAAGGCGGCCGGGCTGGCGTCGCCCGAGGCGCCGGTGGGGCAGATGGCGCACGACTTCGCGCTGCTGGCATGTGCGGCGCCGCGGGTCGTGCTGTCCTGCCCGCGGCGGCGGGACGGCGCGCCGACCGTGCCGGCCCGGTGGCTGGTGCGGATCGAGGCGTTCCTGAAGGGGCATGGCATGGCGTTGCCACACAGCCCGGCCGCCGCCTGGGCCCGTCAGCTCGATCAGCCCGACGGCGAGCCGCGGCCCGTCGCGCCGCCGCGGCCGTGCCCGCCCGTCGCCGCCCGGCCCCGGCGGATGAACGTGACGGATGTCGAGACGTGGTTGCGCGACCCGTACGGCATCCACGCCAAGCACGTGCTGGGCCTGCGTGCGCTGGATGAGTTGGAGCAGGCGGTCGAGAACTCCGATTTCGGCAACGTCGTCCATGCGGCGATCGCGGCGTGGGTGATGGCGCTGCCGGCGACGTATCCGCATGACGCGGCGGACCGGTTGCGGGCGGCGATGGAGGCGGCGCTGGCCGGCCAGGTGCTGCGTCCGGCGCTGCTGGCGTGGTGGCGGCCGCGGCTGGCGCGGATTGCTGATTGGGTGGCGGGGGCCGAGCGGGCGCGGCGGGTCGCGAGCCCCAATGCGGTGCGGGCGGTGGAGGCGTCGGGGGAGTGGACGTTCGACGCGCCGGCCGGGCCGTTCACGTTGCGGGGCCGGGCGGACCGGATCGAGACGCGTCCGGATGGCCGGCTCGCGCTGCTGGACTACAAGACGGGCATCGTGCCGCAGGCGAAGGAGGTGGCGGCCGGGCACGCGCCGCAACTGCCGCTGGAGGCGGTGATGGCGGCGGCGGGCGGGTTCGGGCCTACGCTTGCCGGGGTTGCGGGGGAGCTGACGTATTGGCGGCTGACAGGCGGCTTCGTGGCGGGGGAGGCGACGACGCTGTACAAGGCGGACCCGGTGGTGACGGCGGATCAGGCGGCGCAGGCCGGGCAGGCGCTTGCGGCACTGGTTGCGCGGTTCGACGATGCGGCCCAGCCGTACCTGTCGCAGCCGCATCCGGGCGCCGCGCCGCGCTTCACCGATTATGCGCAACTGGCGCGCGTCGCGGAGTGGTCGGCGGCGGAGGATGAGGGGTGAGCGCCGCCCGCAACCGTGCGATCGAGCAGCAGGCCGAAGCGTCTGACCCGGCCGTTTCGGCGTTCGTCGAGGCGTCGGCGGGGTCGGGAAAGACCAAGCTGCTGACCGATCGGATGCTGCGTTTGATGTTGGGGGGCGCGCATGGGCCGGGGGCGCCGCCGGGGCGCATCCAGTGCCTGACGTTCACCAAGGCGGCGGCGGCGGAGATGGCGTTGCGGTTGCAGCACCGGTTGGGCGACTGGGTGACGCTCGACGATGCGGCGCTGGATCGCGAGCTGGCGGAGCTGGAGGTGCAGGCCGACGACGACGTGCGCGGCCGGGCCCGGGCGTTGTTCGCCGACGTTCTGGACCTGCCCGGTGGCATGCGGATCGGCACCATCCATGCGTTCTGCCAGGGGTTGCTGCGGCGGTTCCCGCTCGAGGCCGCGATCTCCCCGCATTTCCAGCTCGTCGAGGAGGTGGAGGCGGAGGCGGAGATGCGCGTCGCCCGTGACGCGGCGTTGGAGGCGGCGGACCCGGCCTCCGTCGCCGTCGTCGCCGGGCTGCTGCGCGCGGACGCCTTCGCGGCGCTGGTGCATGCCATGCAGGCGCAGCGCGGGCGGCTCGGCCCGTTGCTGGACCTGCCGGAGCCGGCGCGGGAGGCCCGGGTGCGCCGTGCCGCCGATGTGACGGCCGGTGCGGATAGCGAAATCCTGGAAGCCGGGGTCGCGTGGGCCGAGGAAGCGGCGCTGCTCGCGGCCTTGCAAGCGATGCAGGCGCACGGGTCGAACACCGTTCGGGAGCGGGCGATGGCGATGGCCGCGTGGCTCGGGTGTTCGACGGCGCAGCGCGTGGCGGACTGGGAGGCGTGGCGCGCGCAGTTCTTCGACGCGAAGACCGAGCCGCGCAAGTTCGGCACCTTTCCCAACGAGAAGCTGGCGAAGGCGCACCCCGAGATCCGCGAGCAGTTGGAGGCGGAGCAGGCGCGGATCTGGTTCGTCGAGGATGCCCGTCGCGCGCTGCGGTGCGCCGACGCGACGGTCGCGCTGCTGCGCCTCGCGGCACCCGCGCTGTCCGCCTATGCGGCGGGCAAGGAACGCGCCGGGCTGCTGGACTACGGCGACCTGATCGTCCGGACGGAGCGGCTGCTGCAGGACCCCGGCGCCGCCTGGGTGCTGTACAAGCTGGATGGCGGCATCGATCACCTGCTGCTGGACGAGGTGCAGGACACGGCGCCGGAACAGTGGCGCATCGCCCACCGCCTGACGGAGGAGTTCTTCGCCGGGGCGGGCGCGAAGGACGAGCGGCGGACCTTCTTCGCCGTGGGCGACCCGAAGCAGAGCATCTACTCGTTCCAGGGCGCTGATCCGGCGGAGTTCGCGCGGTCCCGCCTGCGAATGGCCGAGCGGGTGTCGGCGGGCGCCCGCACCTGGCGGGATGTCGCGCTGGATGTGTCGTTCCGGTCCACCGCGCCGGTGCTGGCGCTGGTGGACGCGGTGTTCGCGGATGGGGTGGCGGCGGAGGGCGTGACGACCCCCGGGGCGCTGCACCATGAGGCCGACCGGGCCGGTGCGGCCGGGTCGGTCGCGCTGTGGCCGTTGGCGCCCGCGCCGGAGCCGGATGCGCCGGAGCCATGGACGGTGCCGGCGGAGAACAAGGGCCTGGTGTCCGCGCCGCAGAAGCTGGCGGAGGCGATCGCCCGCGCCATCGCCGGCGAGTTGTCGCGCGGCGTGCGGCTGGAGAGCCAGGACCGGGCGCTGGAGGCCGGGGACGTGCTGGTGCTGGTGCGGCGGCGCGGCGCCTTCGCGAACGCGATGGTGCGGGCGTTG
This sequence comes from uncultured Acetobacteraceae bacterium, assembly GCA_964246015.1. Classification (GTDB taxonomy): domain Bacteria; phylum Pseudomonadota; class Alphaproteobacteria; order Acetobacterales; family Acetobacteraceae; genus JBBROS01. The sequence continues at coordinate 25,749 of CAXTPG010000018.1, read as the reverse complement.
AAGGCGCAGGACGTGCCGGTCGCGGGGCTGGACCGGCTGGCGTTGACCGAGCAGATCGCGGTGCAGGACGTGCTTGCCGCCTGCGACGCGGTGTTGCTGCCGGAGGATGACCTGGCCGTCGCGACCGTGCTGACCAGCCCGTTGGGAGGGGTCAGCGACGACGGGTTGATGGCGCTGGCGATCGGGCGCCGCGGGTCGTTGTGGACGACGTTGCGGGAGCGCGCCGGGGAGCGGCCGGAGTGGGGCGCCGCCTGGGCCTTCCTGTCCCGGTTGGCGGAGCGGGCGGACTACGTCGCGCCGCATGCGCTGCTGACGGAGGCGCTGGGGGTGCTGGGCGGGCGGGCGCGGCTGTTGGCGCGGCTGGGGGCGGAGGCTGCGGAGCCGATCGACGAGCTGTTGAACGCGGCCCTTGCCTATGCGCGGCTGCATCCACCGGGCTTGCAGGGGTTCGTGCATTGGCTGCGGCGGTCGGGCGCGGAGGTGAAGCGGGAGGCCGGGGGCGCCGGGTCCGCGGTGAGGGTCATGACGGCGCACGGGGCGAAGGGGTTGCAGGCGCCGGTGGTGATTCTGCCGGACACGACGGCGCTGCCGCCCGATCAGGAGGCGCTGGCGTGGTGCACCCAGGACGGCGTCGACGTGCCGCTGTGGTCGCCACGGCGGGAGCTGCGCTGCGCCGCGGTGGAGCGGGCGCGGTCGAGGGCCGCGGATTTGCGGCGGCAGGAGCACAACCGGCTGTTGTATGTCGCGCTGACGCGGGCCGAGGACCGGCTGATCGTTTGCGGCTGGCAGACCCGCAAACCGGTGCCGGACGAGAGCTGGTATGCGATGGTGAAGCGGGGGTTCGAGCGGCTGAAGGACTCGTCCGCGCTTGATTTCGCGGGTCCCTGGCCGGGCGTGCTCATGGTGTCGGACAGTCCGCAGCGCGACCAGCCGAAGCGCCGGCCGCGCGCTGCGATGGCGGCGGCGGCGGCGCTGCCCGTGTGGGCCGGGCGGCCCGGGCAGTGGCGGCCTGCGCCGCCGCCGGCGGAACCGCCGCTGCCGTCCCCGCTTGCGCCCAGCCGGCCGGCGGGGGCCGGGTACGGCGCGGTGCCGCCCGCGACGTCGCCGCTGTTGACGGGGCCCGGGCCACGCTTTGCCCGCGGCGAGGCGGCCCATGCGCTGTTGCAGCACCTGCCGGCGGTGCCGGCTGCCGAACGTGCCGGGGCCGCGGTCGCGTATCTGGCCCGCACGACGTTGAATGCGGACGAGCGCCTTGCGGTGGCGGAGCAGGTGCTCGCGGTGCTAGACCATCCCGCGCTGTCGCCGCTGTTCGGGCCGCAGGGGCGGGCGGAGCAGCCCGTGTCCGGGCTTATCGGCACGCAGGTCGTGTCGGGCGTCGTGGACCGCATGGCGGTGCTGCCGGATACCGTACTGCTGGCCGACTTCAAGACGGGCCGGACAGCGCCGGACGACGTGGCGGATACGCCGGTGCGCTATCTGCGGCAGTTGTCGGCCTACCGCGCCGTGCTGCGCGCGCTGTTTCCGGGGCGGGCGGTGCGGTGCGCGCTGGTGTGGACCGAGGGCGCCGTCGTGGCCGCGCTGCCGGATGCGCTGCTGGACCGGCATGCGCCCGCCGCATGAGGCTGGTGGGCCGGGTGCTTGAAGCGACTCGCGCTGGTGCCCAAGTGTGGCCGTCTTGGATCGGAAGGAGCCTTGTCTTGAGCGAGAACACGGTGGCCGTCGACGACGACAGCTTTGAGGCGAAGGTGCTGAACGCACCGGGACCGGTGCTGGTGGACTTCTGGGCGGAGTGGTGCGGCCCGTGCAAGATGATCGCGCCGGCGCTTGAGGAGATTGCGGTCGAGATGAAGGGCCGGGTGACGGTCGCCAAGGTCAACATCGACGACAACCCGATGTCCCCCAACACCTACGGTGTGCGCGGCATCCCGACGATGATCCTGTTCAAGGACGGGAAGCCGGTCGCGACGAAGGTGGGTGCGTTGCCCAAGAGCGCGTTGAAGGAGTGGGTTTCGGGCGCGCTCTGATCATCGGATCAGCGGCAATCCTGCCATCGCCTGCCCCAGCGCCGCGAGCGTGACCAGGGCGTAGGCGGCGGCGAACGCCCACACGATGCGGCTTGCCAGCGGCGCAGCCCTCATGGCCGCGGCCGCGAGGCCGACCATTGGCAAGGCCTGCTGCGCATGGATGCCGAGGAAATGGGCGACGCGCAGGTCCCCCACGGTGCGGGACCATCCGGTGACCGGCAGCACACCGGCACCGGGCGCGCCCACGTGGTGTCCGGGGTTGGCCGACATCCACGCTCCCTCCAGCCCGCCGAGGAAGAAGGTCATGAGCAGCCCGAGGATGGCAGCGAGGCGGATGACGCTGTCCGGTGAGGAGGGCGCGGGCCGGGGGGCGCGGGCGAGGCCCAGGGCCAAGGCGGGCGCCGTCAGGGTTAGGGTGATCGCGACGACGCCCATCGTCGCGTAGAGGACCGTATAGAGGGGCGTCGAGACGTTGTAGTGCGAGGCCAGGCCGCGGCCGGCCTGCAGCGCGATGTAGCCGGCCTCCAGGAACGAGGGCAGGATCGCCCCCCAGACGACGAAGCGGCCGAGCCGCGTGGTGCGGAACGCGGGCCCCGCCATGGGATACAGCCAGGCGAGCGTGAGCAGGAACGCGGACAGCGCCAGTTCGAACCGCATCGGCTTCCACCAGATCGGCTCGGCGCGGAACAGGCGGTCGTCCACCAGGTGGGCGGCGAGCGTGGGGAGGATGGTGGCGGCCATGAGCAGGCCCGCGGCCAGCAACGCGGGTTCCCACGCTGCGACGATCCCGGGCAGGGGCCGGCCTCGCAAGGACCAGGCCGCCCGCTGCGCCATGAACACCAGCCAGCCCACCGGGCCGAACAGAAGGGTGAGGGCCAGGGCCGGCAGGATCGACCAGTGCGGCATCGACCGGCGCCGCGCCTCCCGCACCTCCCATGCGCCGATCAGCAGATCGAACGCCAGGTAGTGGAGCCAGCCTGCGAGCAGCAGCGGCCGCATGCCGAACGCGGAGGCGAGCTCGTCGAGCGAGCCGAACCCGCCCTCCGTCCGCGACCACCAGGCCATCACCAGCCCGGCATAGGCGGTGGCCAGCAGCCCGGGAATGACGGCGCCGGCGACCAGGCTTGCCACGCCGCGCCAGTGGGGCACTGCTGCGAGCAGAACCCAGCCGAGCAGCGCAGCCGTGCTGCCGAGGCTGAATAGGGCGTCGAGCGGGATCGACATCGTGGCGTCTCCGATTGAACAGTGTTAAGATGCCAGTATGACGCAATCTGAACATCGTCAAGATAAATCGTCGACCTATCATCATGGGGACCTCCGTGCCGCGCTGATCGCGGCGGCAGAGGACCTGCTGGCCGAAAAGGGAGCGGAGGGGTTCACACTGCGGGAGTGCGCGCGTCGCGCGGGCGTGTCGCCCGCGGCGCCGTCGCACCATTTCGGCAATGCCGCCGGGTTGTTGGCCGCCATCGCGACTCTGGGGTTCGAGGAGCTTTCGGACGAGATGGAGGCGGCGCTGGCGGCGGCGGGGCCGGGGCGGGCGGGGCGCCTGCGGGCGATCGGCGCGGCGTATGTGGCCTTCGCGCTGCGCCGTCCCGGACGGTTCCGCGTGACGTTCGGCTCGGCCGGGGAAGCCCAGAAGGTGGCTGCGGGGGTGGGCGCCGCGGGCGCGCGCGCCTTCGGCATCCTGCAGCGGGAGGTGACGGCGGGCACCGACCCGGCTTCAACGCGCGCGGCGACCGTGCTGGCCTGGTCCGTCGTGCACGGGCTGTCGATGCTGCTGCTTGACGGCAAGCTTGGTTTCCTGCTGGACGAGGCGGCGCCGGCGCGGGACCAGGCGTCGCTCGTCGAAGCCGTGGTGGCGCTGATGGCGGGCGGGCGCGCCGATTGAGCGGGCGGCTTGCGTGCTGGCCATGCCGGCCCCCGACCCGCTACAAACCCTGATGGCGATCGGGCCCGAGCGGTTGGGTGGCGTGCAGGCCGTTCGGCGGGCGGCGGTGCTGCTGCGCGCGCTGGGCCGCACAAGTGCCGCGGGTGCGCGCCTCAAGGATCTGGCGGAGGCGACCGGGCTTGATCGCGCCACCGTCTTGCGTCTGCTGCGCACGTTGCGCGACGAGGGGCTGGTCGAGCAGGACGCGGGCAGCCGGCTGTATCACCTGGGGCTGGAGTTCTTCACGCTGGCCGCCGCCGCATCCAACCGGCACGACATCCATGCTATGGCGCATGCGGCTTTGCAGCGTCTGGCCGAGGAGCTGGGGGATTCCGTTTTCTTTTCCCTGCGTTCCACGACGGATGCGGTGTGCGTCGACGCGCATGCCGGGCGGTATCCGTTGAAGACGCTGGCGATGGACATCGGGGCGCGGACTCCGCTGGGGGCGGGGGCGACGGGGATCGCGCTGCTGGCGCCGCTGCCGGATGACGAGGTGGCGATGATCCTGCGGCATAATTCGCCGCGGCTGGCGAAGTTCGGGGCGACTGCCGAGCGGGTTGAGGCTGCGGTGCGCCGGTTTCGCGAGGTGGGGTTTGCGTTCGACGACGGGGCGGGCGGGCCGGGGCGGGTGCATGCGATCTCGGTCCCGTTGCCGGACCGGCGGGGGCGTCCGCTGACGGCGTTCACGGTCGCGTCGTCGCAGGAGCGGATGCCACTCGGGCGGCGGGCGAACGTGGCGGCGGCGATCCAGGCGGCGAGCGACGCTGTCATGGAGGCGATGTGGCGCAAGCCTGACGCGCTGCGGCATCGCAATACGTGGTCTGGTGCAACGGAATCGGCGGCGAAACCGGGCTGACGTTCAGCATGTGAACTCGGGTGCAGAATCCCGACGGGTTCGCCGACGTTTGTCGTTGCGGGCGCGCAGGGCCCGCGCGCCAATGCCTCCGACGGAACGACCCCATCGCACGGAGCCTGGCCCGCCACCATGGACGCCATCGATATCGTCGTGAACCTTCATACCCCGGCGGAAGTGCAGGGCGGGCTGACCGGCCTCGACGACTCCTTCCACGACCAGGTGCGGATGGAGGCGCATGTCCGCGAGGGCGTTCCGATCGACGACTATCTGCGGCGAATGGACCGTGCGGGGATCGAGCGGTCGTTCCTGATCGCGACCCGGGCGGGGGATCTGCGGGTGCGCGGGTCGTACGAGATCCCGTATGCGCGGGTGGCCGAGGTTTGCGCGGCGCATCCGGACCGGTTCTCCGGCCTGGCCGGCATCGATCCGACGCGGGGGATGCAGGGGCTGCGGGATCTCGCGCACGCGGTCGACGAGCTGGGGTTCATCGGCGCGCATCTGTATCCGCACTGGTTCGCGCTGGCGCCGGACGCGGCGCAGTACTACCCGTACTACGCGAAGTGCTGCGAGCTGGACGTGCCGATCATGATGCAGGTCGGGCAGAATCTCATCTATTCGCGCGATCGGCGCCTGCCGTCCGTCGCGCGGCCGATCACGCTCGACCAGGTGGCCATCGACTTCCCCGAGCTGCGGCTGCTGGGCATCCATATCGGCGTGCCGTGGACGGACGAGATGATCGCCATGGCGTGGAAGCACGAGAACGTCTTCATCGGGGTCGACGCATATGCGCCGAAGCACTGGCCGAAGCAGCTCGTGCATTTCCTCAACACCTACGGGCGCGACAAGGTGCTGTTCGGGACCGACTGGCCGGTGATCGACCCGGAGCGGGCGGTGCGGGAGATCGACGCGCTGGGATTGCGGCCGGAGTCGCGGGCGAAGCTGATGCGCGGCAACGCGGTGCGGGTGTTCACGAAGCTCAAGGCGGGCGGGCCATGATCGCCGTCCAACTCGTCTTCAACGCGCTGGCGGTCGGCAGCATCTACGCCGTGACGGCGCTGTCGTTCGAGATCGCGTACGAGAGCACGGGGGTCGTCAACTTCTCGACCGGGCAGCTTGTGACCGCGGGCGCGCTGGTCGGGGCGAGTGCTGCGGCGATGCATGCGGGGGGTCCGTTCGCGTATCTGGCCGTGATCGTGGCGATGACGCTGCTGGGGCTGCTGTTCTTCGTCGCCGCGTATCTGCCGTTGCGCAACCGGCCGCTGCTGACGGTCGTGATCGGGACCGTGGCAGTGGGGATCCTGGTGCAGAACGTTTCCCTGCTCGTGTGGGGACCGCTGCCGCTGGCTAGTCCCTCGCCCGTCGGCAATTCCGTGGTCCGCATCGCGGGCGCTGTCGTGCCGCTGCATGCGCTGTTCGTCATCGGCGTGACCAGCGTGCTGATCGCGGCGGTGTACCTGCTGCTGTACCGTTCGCCGCTGGGGGCGCAGTTCCGGGCCTTGGCGCAGGACCCGGAGACGGCGCGGCTGATCGGGGTGCCGATCATGCGGCTGTATGCGCTGACCTGGGTGTTGTCGTGCGTGCTGGCGGGGATGGCCGGGCTGCTGCTGGCGCCGATGTGGTTCATCGATGTCGGGCTGGGCGACAGCCTGGCGCTGAAGGCATTCGCGGCGGCGATCATCGGGGGATTCGGGAGCATTCCGGGGGCGGTCATCGGGGGGGTGGCGGTCGGGTTGGCCGAGGTGTTCGGGGCTTCGTACATTTCCTCGGCGTACAAGGATGCGCTGGTGTTCGTGCTGATGATCGTGTTCCTGCTGTTCCGGCCGCAGGGGCTGTTCGGCGAGCGCGTGGCGGATCGGGCATGACGCGGCTCGTGCCCGGCCTCGTCGCGTTGGCGAGCCTTGGGCTGCCGTTCGTGCTGTCCGAGTATGCGCTGCGGGTGATGAACCTGTCGCTGATCGGGTCGCTGGCGGTGATCGGGCTGTGCGTGGCGTTCGGCTGGGCCGGGCTGATCCAGCTGGGGCAGGCGGCGTTCATCGGGATCGGGGCATACGCGTCGGCCATGCTGTCGCGGGATGCGGGGGTGCCGTTCTGGGCGGCGCTGCCGTTGTCCGCAGCCATCGCGGGGCTGGCCGCGGTGGCGCTGGGCGTGCCCCTGTTGCGGCTGCGGGGGCATTACCTGGCGTTGGCGACCGTGGGGCTGAACGCCACGGCCGTCACGGTCGTATCCAACGCGGGGACGCTGACCGGCGGGTATGACGGGTTCAGCGGCATCCCGCCCATGCAGTTCGGGCGCTTCGTGCTGGAGACGGACCGGCAGCATTTCTACCTGGTATGGGTCGTGGTCGCGCTGGTGTCGCTGGCGGTCTTGGGACTGCGGCGATCGCGGACGGGGCGGGCATTGGTCGCGATCCGGGACGACGAGCTGGCGGCGGGGACGTCGGGCGTGCCGCTGGTGTCGATGAAGGTGCTGGCCTACGGGCTGTGCGGGGTGTGCGCGGGGCTGAGCGGGTCGTTGTACGCGCATTATTCCCACTACGTGTCGCCGGGGGATTTCGACCTCGTGCATTCCATCACGCTGCTGGTGATGCTGATCGTGGGGGGTGAGACGTCGGTGTTCGGAGCCATCCTGGGGGCCGTGCTGCTGGGGTATCTGCCGGAGTGGCTGCGGTTCCTGGGGGACGGGTACCTCGCGGTGTTCGGCATCGGGGTGCTGCTGGTGCTGGTGCTGATGCCGCAGGGGATCGTCGGCCTGCTGCGCCGCCTGCCGTGGGTGCGCGCCCATGCCTGACGCGCCGCTGTTGCAGGTGGATGGGCTGACCCGGCGCTTCGGCGGGCTGCTGGCCGTCGACAAGGTGGGGTTCGGCGTGGCCCCCGGGGAGGTGGTCGCGCTGATCGGGCCGAACGGCGCCGGCAAGAGCACGATCGTGAACCTGCTGTCCGGCGTGCTGAAGCCGTCGGCGGGGACGATCTCGCTGGGCGGGCGGGCGTTGTCCGGGCTTGCACCGCACGCGGTGGCGCGGGCCGGGCTGGTGCGGACGTTCCAGAACGGGCGGCTGATGCCGCGGCTTTCGGTGCTGGAGAACGTGCTGCTGGGCGCCGATGCGGGGTGCGGCTACGGGTTCCTGGATTCCGTGCTGCGGACGCCGCGGCTGCACCGGCGGGAGGCGGAGCTGCGGACGCGGGCGGAGTCGATGCTGGCGCGGTTCGGGCTGTCGGCGGCGCTGGACCGGGAGGTGCGGACGCTGGCCTACGGGCAGCAGCGCATGCTGGAGCTGGCGCGGGCGTTGATGCAGGACCCGCGCGTGCTGCTGCTGGACGAGCCGGCGGCCGGGCTGAACAGCGCGGAGGCGGAGGCGCTGGGGCGGCGGGTGCTGGCCTTGCGGGACGAGGGGCTGGGGGTGCTGCTGATCGAGCACAACATGGGCCTGGTGATGCGGCTGGCGGACCGGATCGTCGTCGTGGATTTCGGGGTGCGGATCGCCGAGGGCACGCCGGCCGAAATCCGCGCCAATCCCCGCGTCATCGAGGCGTATCTGGGACGAAAGGCCGCCCATGCTGGCCGTCAGTAACCTCCATGTCGCCTACGGCGCGGTGCAGGCGCTGCACGACGTCACGCTGCAGGTGAACGAGGGCGAGTGCGTGGCGCTGCTGGGGGCGAACGGGGCGGGGAAGACGACGCTGCTGCGGACCATCTCGGGCCTGGTGCGGCCGCAGTCCGGCGCCATCCAGCTCGAGGGCCGGGCGATGGCCGCGATGCCGCCGGAGGCGCGGGCGCGGGCCGGGATCGCGCATGCGCCGGAGCGTCGGCGGATCTTCCCGGGGCTGACCGTGCTGGAGAACCTGCAGGTCGCGGCGACGGCCACCCGGGGGCTGCGCGCGCGGATGGGCGACGACCTCGACCGTGTCTACGCGATGTTCCCGCGGCTGCTGGAGCGGCGGCAGCAGCGGGGCTGGTCGCTGAGCGGGGGGGAGCAGCAGATGCTCGCCATCGGCCGTGCGCTGATGGCCCGGCCCCGCGTGCTGCTGCTGGACGAGCCGTCCCTGGGGCTGGCGCCGTTGATCGCCGAGGAGGTGTACGCGCGGCTGGCGGAGCTGGTGCGGAGCCGAATGACGATCCTGCTGGTGGAGCAGAACACGGCGATGGCGCTGGACGTCGCGTCCCGCGCGTACGTGCTGGAGCATGGGCACATCGTGCTTGAGGGCGCGGCCGACGTGCTGATGGACCATCCGCGCGTGCGGGAGGCGTATCTTGGAACCTGAGCGGCGCTTCGCCGTGGTGGAGGGGCGCCAGGTCCACTACGCCGTGGCGGGGCAGGGACCGGTGGTCGCGCTGCTGCACGGGTCGCCGCAGTCGCACCGTGCGGTGCTGCCGCTGATGCGGGCCCTGGCGGGGCGGTTCACGGTGCTGGCGTTCGATACGCCGGGATATGGCTGGTCGGACCCGTTGCCGGGCCGGCCGGAGACCCTGGCGCCGTTTGCCGATGCCTTGGCCGCCACGCTGCGGGCGCTGGGGGTGGGGCGGGTCGCGCTGTATGGCACGCATACGGGGGCGGGCATCGCGCTGGAGGCGGTGAACCGGCACCCCGATCTGGTGACCCATGCGGTGCTGGACGGGTTCGGGGTGTGGTCCGCCGCGGAGCAGGAAGACATGCTGCGCGAGTACCTGCCGCCCTACAAGCCGCGCTGGGACGGCGGGCATCTGGTGGCCCTGTGGTCGCGGGTGCGGGACAGTGCGGCATTCTTCCCGTTCTTCCGGCTGGGCGGCAGTGCGCGGCGGGCGGCGACGCCGGCGCTGGATGCGGCGCATCGGGCAGCGATGGACATGCTGCGGGCGGGGCCGCATTACGCGGTGGCGTATGCCGGGTCGATCCTGCACGACCATGCGGCGTTGAGCGTCGACCCGTCGCGCATCACCGTGATCTGCCGCACGGACGACGTGCTGCACGGCCATCTCGCGCGGTTGCCGCCTGGTGTCGCCCGCCGTTCCGTCGATGACGGAGCGTGGTTGCCGACGGTCGCGGCGATGCTGGACGGCAGCCCGATTCCGTCGGGCGAGGGTTGGGTGATTGGCCCACGGCACGGCTGTGAGGGCGGCACACGAAGCTACTCGGGCCCCTCTGGCGCCCAGGTCCACGCCAGGGTTGTGGGCGATGGTCCGGGCCGCCCGCTCGTCTTGTTGCACGGCCATCCCGGCAGCAGCGCCGGGGTGGTGGAGCTGGCCCGGGGCCTCTCGCGCCCTGTCGTCGCGATCGATATTCCGGGCGCCGGGCTGTCCGATCCGGCGGAGACATTGGATGACGCCATTGCCCGTCTGGCGCCGCTCGTCCCGGCCGACGCGGACCTGGCCGGGTTCGCGACCGGTGGCATCCTGGCCGGGCTGCTGGGCGGGGGGCGGCGCGCCGCGATGATCGGGCCGGCACCCGGCGAGGCCGACATCTTCGAGGAGGCGCCGCGCTGGGACGGCGCGCACCTGCTGGCTGCCTGGTACCGCCACCGTGATGCGCTGCTGCACGCGCCCTGGCATGACCGCCGTCCTGGCACCGCAATTCCCCTGCCGCCGCGCATCGACCTCGATGCCCTGCACGCGAGCACGGTGGCGACGCTGGAGGACCGGAGCGCGCCGCTGGCCCGGGCGCTGCTGCGGCATGCGGCGCCAGCCACCCGGCTGGACGATGCGCGGAGCCTGGTGGGATGGCTGGGGGAGGATCGCTGATGGATTTCGCCCTGACCGAGGAGCAGCGGGCCCTGCTGGACAGCATCGACCGGATGATGGCGCAGCATCTGCCGCCGGAGCGGGTGCGGGCGTTCGATGCGGCGCATGAGGCGCCGCCCGGGCTGCTGGAGGCGTTCGGGGCGCTGGGCATCCTGGCGATTCCGTTTCCGAAGCGGTTCGGGGGGCTGGACGGTGACTGGACGACCGTGACGCTGGTGCAGGAGCGGCTGGCGTATCACGCGGCCATCGCCGCATCGCTCTACAGCATCACGGTCGATTTCGGGGGCATGTCGCTGCTGACCTACGGCTCCGCGGTGCAGCAGGAGGCGATGCTGCCGCCGCTGATCGAGGGGCGGGCGCAGTACAGCCTGGCCCTTTCCGAATCCGGCGCCGGCACCGATGCCGCCGCGCTCACGACCCGGGCCGAGCGGACGGCGGAGGGGTGGCGCATCAACGGCCGCAAGACGTGGATCAGCAGCGCGGACACGGCGGCCTACCTGGTGACCGTGTGCCGGACGGAGCGTGGCAGCGTGGGGAACCAGGGGATCAGCATCCTGCTGGTGCCGCCGGGGACGCCGGGCGTGCACATGACGAAGCTGAACAAGCTGGGCAACAACAGCCTGACGAGCTGGGACATCGCGTTCGACGACGTGCTGGTGCCGGCCGATGCACTGATGGGGCAGGAGGGGCAGGGGTTCCGCCACGTGCTGTCGACGCTGAGCTACAGCCGGTCCGGGCAGGCGGCCAACGCGGTGGGGCAGGCGCAGCGGGCCGTCGATCTGGCCGTGGCGCACGCCAAGGAGCGCATCCAGTTCGGCCGGCCACTGACGCAGTTCCAGGTGCTGCGGCACAAGCTGGTGGACATGCAGGCGCGCGTCGATCAGGCGCGGCTGGTGCTGTATCGGCTGGCGTGGATGATCGCGACGGGGCAGCGGTGCCGGCGGGAGGGGGCGCAGGCGAAGATCCTGGCCAGCGAGACGCTGCAATACGTCGCGGGCGAGGGCATGCAGATCCTGGCGTCCAGCGGCTACGCCGACGAAAGCCCGATGAACCGCATCTTCCGCGACAGCCGCCTGTACACGTTCGGCGAGGGCGCCAACGAGATGCTGCGCGACCAGGTGGCGCGTGAGATGGGGCTGTCCTGATGCTGGCGGACATGATCCTGCACAACGCGCTGCGCCGGCCCGGGCATCCGGCGCTGGAGCATGACGGCGAGACGATGAGTTACGCCGGGCTGGCGGCGGCGGTGGAGCGGCGGGCCCGGAGCCTGCACGATGCCGGCCTGCGGGCGGGCGTGCTGGCGGGCGTCGCGATGACGGATTCCATCGATTACGTGGTCACCATGATCGCGCTGTTCCGGACCGGCGCCGTCATGCTGCCGGTCGATGTGCGGTGGACGGCGGCCGAGAAGTCGGCCGTGCTGGGGTTCTTCGGGGCGGAGGCGCTGCTGGTGGACGCGCCCGACCCTGCGCTGGATATCCGGCAGATCGTGCCCGGGGGGCTGCCCGACGGCCCGGCCGTGTCGTGGCGCAGCGACCCCGATGCGCCGCTGCTGCTGTCGTTGTCGTCGGGCACGACGGGCATCCCGAAGGGGCCGCGCATCACGCACCGGCAGTTCCTGATGCGGCTGTCGGCCGAATGGGTGGGGCTGGGGTTCCTGCACAGCGACCGGTTCCTGTGCGCGACGCCGCTGTATTTCGGCGGGGGGCGCGGGTTCACCGTGTCGCATCTGCTGGGCGGGGCGACCGTCGTGCTGCATCCGCCGCCGTACGAGGCTGGCGCATTGCCGTCCGTCATCGCCGACCGGCGCATCACGTCGTTGTTCCTGGTGCCCACGATCCTGCGCCGGCTGGCGTCGGGGACCGAGGCGGCGGCGGCCGACCTCGGTACGCTGCGGCTGCTGATCTCCAGCGGATCCGCCTTCCATGCCGAGGAACGGGCGGCGGTGATGCGGGCGCTGACGCCCAATTTCTACAACCTGTATGCGTCGACGGAGGGCGGGTCGATCAGCATGCTGACGCCGGATGCCGAGGGGGATGCGATCGCGTCGGTCGGAAGGCCGGCGGTGTCGTCGCGGTTCGAGGTGGTGGACGACCGGGACCGGCCGCTGCCGCCGGACGAGGTGGGGCATATCCGGCAGAGCAGCCCGTGGCTGCCCGACGGGTTCTGGAACAACCCGGAGGAGACGGCCAAGAGCTTTCGCGGCGGCTGGTACTATCCGGGCGACATGGGGCTCGTGGATGCGCAGGGGTTCCTGTTCATCACCGGCCGATCGAAGGACATGATCATCCGCGGTGGCGTCAACATCTACCCGAACGAGGTGGAGCGCGTGCTGCTGTCGCACCCGGCGGTCGCCGAGGCCGCCGTGGTGGCCTGGCCATCGCGCGAGATGGGCGAGGAAGTCGCGGCCTTCGTCGTGCTGCACGGGCCGGTGGACGGGGAGGCGCTGCGCCGGCACTGCCGGGCGACGCTGGCCGCCTACAAGGTGCCGCGCGCGTTCTTTCCCGTGCCCGACATGCCCCGCAACAGCGCGGGCAAGCTGCTGAAGCCGGCGCTGGCGCAACGCCTCGACCCGCTCTGACGTGCCTGCCCCTACCAGCCCCCACCAGCCCAGGAGGACCGCCATGACGCTTTCCCGCCGTACCGCCCTCGCTTCGCTGCTCGCTGCCCCGGCCCTGATCCGCACCGTCCGCGCGCAGGGGGCGGAGATCGTGATCGGGTGCGCCCTGCCCATCACCGGCGCCTTCGCGGCGTCGGGCATCCAGTACTACAACACGCTGCGGCTGGCGCAGGACGACATCAACGCGGCGGGGGGGATCGGCGGCCGGAAGATCCGGATCGCGTTCGAGGACACGCAGGCCAACAACAGCTTCGCGGTGAACGCGTTCATCAAGCTGGTGAAGCAGGGCGACCTGCCGTTCGTGTTCCTGCCGAGCCTGTCGACGCAGGACCTGGCCATCGAGCCGGAGGTCGCGAAGGAGAAGATCCCCGCGATGTATGCCGGCGGCGCGGTGGCGGTGCAGGAGCGGAAGAACCCGTGGATGTTCCGGATCCGGCCGGCCGACAACCTGCAGGGGCCGGCGATCGCGTATGCCATCAAGGACGCGCTGAAGGCGTCGAAGCCGGGACTGCTGCATACGCAGGACGATTACGGGTTGGGTGCAGCCGCGGCGGTGGAGGCGGCGCTGGCGGCGGCGGGGGTGCCGCTGGTCGCGAAGGAGGCGTTCGCGCCGCGGGACAACGACTTCTCGGCCCAGCTTCTGGCGTTGAAGGCCAAGGGTGCGGATGTGATCATCGGTTTCACCTATAACCGCGACGGGGCGTTGATCCTGAGCCATAAGCAGCGGCTGGGGCTGGACATGCCTTACGTCGGCGGGTCGGCCACCATTGCGCCGTCGACGCTGGCGCTGGTGCAGCCGGATGACCTGAAAGGGGTGCTGGCGATGGGCGATGCGGTGCTGGGCGCGTCCATCAGCCCGGCCAGCGCGGATTTCGTCGCGCGCTGCACGGCCCGGTTCAACCTGGCGCCCGACCCGTACGGGTCCTGCTACTACGACGGGGCGATGATCGTGGCCGAGGGGCTGCGGGCGGTTGGACCGGACCGGGCCAAGCTGCGGGACTATCTGGCGGCGGTGAAGGGGTACAAGGGCGTGACGCGGACCTTCAGCACCGACGCGGAGAACAACATGGCGCATACGCTGGCGCTGGTGCGGTTCCTGCCGGGGACGAAGGAGTTCGAGGCGGTGGCGACGTTCCCCAGGGTGCAGGGCTGAGAGCTACCACCCCATCGTGCCTGGAGCGCCCTTGAACGGGCCCTTCAGGTCGGGGGTGATCCAGCCGCCGTAGAAGCCGCCGGGCTGGGGGACGACCAGGTGATCGCCGACGAAGCACTGGTCCATCGCGCCGGCGTAGACGGCCAGGTGGTCGCGGATGGCGGCGAATTCCGGGGTGGGATCCGGGTAGGACCAGGCGGCCCGGCGGGCCGCGCGGTGGCCGACGCGGATCGTCCAGTAGGCGGCTTCGCCCTTCCATTCGCAGAGGCTGGCGCCGGGCGCCGGTTCCAGTTCGCAGTCGCGGAAGGCGTCGGGCGGAAGGTAGTAGGACGGGGGATGTGACGTTTCGAGCACGCGCCAGGCGGCGGTGGTTTCGGCGATGGTTCGGCCGGCGAAGACGATGCGGACGGGCCTTGCACAGGGTTGCAACGCGGGGGGACGCGGGTAGGACCAGACGTCCTCCAGCGTTCCCCCGGCCGGCATGGTCAGGCGGCGCGCTTCAGCAGGCCCTGGGCGACGATCGTTTCGGCGATCTGCACCGCGTTCAGGGCGGCACCCTTCCGGAGATTGTCGCTGACGCACCAGAACTGGAGGCCGTTGGGGACGGTGGGATCCTTGCGGATGCGGCTGACATAGGTCGCGTCCTCACCCACGCAGTCGATGGGGGTGATGTAGCCGCCGTCGTCACGCGTGTCCTGGACGACGACGCCCGGGGCGTCGCGGAGGACAGCGCGGGCTTCGGCGACCGTTACCGGGTCGTGGAACTCGACGTTCACGGCCTCGGAATGGCCGATGAAGACGGGGACGCGGACGCAGGTGGCGGCGACGAGGATGTCGGGGTCGAGGATCTTGCGGGTTTCGACCACCATCTTCCATTCTTCCTTCGTCGAGCCGTCCTCCATGAACTTGTCGATGTGGGGGATGCAGTTGAAGGCGATCTGCTTCGTGAACTCCTGCGGCTTGATCGGGTCGTTGACGTACATGGCGCGGGACTGGGACCACAGCTCGTCCATGCCGTCCTTGCCGGCGCCGCTGACGGATTGATAGGTGGCGACGACGACGCGCTTGATGCGGAAACGGTCGTGGAGGGGCTTGAGGGCCACGACCATCTGGATGGTGGAGCAGTTGGGGTTGGCGACGATGCCGCGGCGGATGCGGTGGAGCGCCTGCGGGTTCACCTCGGGCACCACGAGGGGCACGTCGTGTTCCATGCGGAAGTGGCTGGTATTGTCGATGACCAGGCACCCGGCCGCGGCGGCGCGGGGCGCGTGGATGGCGGAGACGCTGGCGCCCGGGCTGAACAGGGCAATGTCCCAACCCTTGAAGTCGAACGTTTCGAGGTTCTTGATCTTCAGGACCTGCTTTTCGCCGAAGCTGACTTCCTGGCCGGCCGAGCGCGGGGAGGCGACGGCGGCGATCTCGGTAATGGGGAAGTCGCGCTCGGCCAGGGTCTTCAGGATCTCGCGCCCGACAGCACCGGTGGCACCGACAACCGCGACCCTGTAACCGACCATGACCCTGCTCTCCGACTGGTGGACGAGGGTTGCACCTACGGCGTCGATTGGCCGGTTACAAGCGTTGGATTCGCAGACGAGCTAGCGCGCCGTCCTATCGCGCTGTCCTGGGGCGGTCGCCGAGGATGGGGGCCAGGACGGGCTCGATCGCCTCGGCGATGCGGGCCTGGGCCTGGGGGGTGGGGTGGAGCGGGGGGTTGGGGGGCGTCAGGAAGTCGTCGAAGAACTGGGTGCGGTCGACCTGGCCGTCCTTCATGAACGGGCGGGTGACGTCGATCCAGGTGACGCCAGGGACGGCGCCGGCGCCGTAGGTGGTGGCCAGGTCGCGGTTGATGATCTCGGTCGTGCGGGTCACGTATTTGTTGCGGACGCTGGGCAGGACGCTGAGCAGGATGAGTTTCGTGCCGGGGAGGCGCCGACGGGCTTCGTCCACCACGGCGTGGATGCCGGCGATGTTCTGCGGTGCCGTCCAGCGGACGCGGCCCATGTTGTTGGCGCCGATGAGGATGATGGCGGCCTTGGGGCGGAGGCCTTCCAGCTCCCCGTTCATCATGCGCCAGAGGAGGTGGGCGGTGGTGTCGCCGCCGAAGCCGAGGTTGAGGACGTTGCGATCACCGTAGAAGCGGGTCCAGACGGGGGCGAACATGCGCCAGTCCTCGGGTCCCTGCAGCTCCCAGTCCTGGGTGATGCTGTCGCCGAGCCAGACGAGGTCGATGCGGCGGGTGCGGATCTCGGCGAGCTTCGCCTCGTGCCGGGCGCGCCACCAGGGGGTTTCCATGCGGCTGATGGGAACGGCGGCGAGGGGCGTGCGCTCGGGGGCGGCGGCCGCGAGGGCTGCGGCTGCGGGTGCGAGCAGCAGGCGGCGGCGGGCGAGCATCAGCGGAGCACCAGGAAGGCGGCGCTGCCGATGCCGAAGGCCAGGCAGTAGTAGGCGAAGGGGTTGAGCGCCCATTGGTCGTGGTTGCGGAAGTACCGCATCAGGAAGGCGGTGCTGAGGAAGGCCGTGATGCCGGCGAGGACCGCGGAGATCGAGGCCAGCTCGAACACGCCGGGCGCGACGGTGGCGTGGAGGAGGTGCCGCGCCTCGAACACCGTGGCGCCGACGATGATGGGTATGGCGATCAGGAACGAGAAGTGGGCGGAGGCCTGGTGGTCCAGGCCGCGCAGGAGGCCCGCGACCATGGTTGCGCCGGCGCGGGAGATGCCGGGGAACAGGGCGCCGCACTGTAGTACGCCGATGAAGAGGGCGTCCTGGACGGTGAGGTGGGTGAGCGGCTTCGACCCGGTATCGGGGACGCGGGCGCGGAGGCGCTCGCCGAAGATGAGCATCAGGCCGTTGAGTGTCAGGAACCCGGCGGCGACCAGGGGAGACGCGAACAGGGCGCGGAAGAAGCTGGCCAGCAGGCCGCCGACGATGACGGCGGGGATGGTGGCGACGACGATCAGCAGGATCATGCGGCGGGCTTCGCGCACGCGCGTGGGGCCGCCCTGGCCGATGAAACCGAGGAAGAGGCCCCACCAGTCGCGCCAGAAATAGGCGGTGAGGGCGATGGCGGTGCCGGTATGGAGGAGCACGAGGAAGGGCAGGAACTCGGGCGCCTTCTGGTTCAGCGACCAGCCGAGCAGGGCCGGAACGACGACGGCGTGGCCGAGGCTGCTGATGGGGAACAGCTCGGTTGCGCCCTGGAGGACGGCGATGAAGAAGGCTTGGAGCGTGCTCATGGCGCCCCTCTGGCGGAACGGCGCCGGGTTGGCAAGGGTGGGTGTTGGCGTGGGGGCGGTGCGGGATTCAGACGGAGGTGGTGCGGCGCGGCACCAGGATGGCGGCGGTCATGACCATCACGGTCTCGTCGCGCTGGTTGAGGGTGGTGGTGCGGAGGGAGAGGAGGCCGCGTTCGGGGCGGGAGCGGCTGAGGCGGGTATCGAGCACTTCGACGACGGCGCGGATGTGGTCGCCGGGGTGGACGGGGCGCTTCCAGGCCATCTGCTCGACGGATGCGCCCATGGCGCCGCCGGGGACGCGGGACATGAGGATCTCGGCCTGCAGCCGCATGGTGAGGGAGCCGGTGTGCCAGCCGCTGGCGATGAGGGTGCCGAACATGCTCGCCGCGGCCTCGGCGTCGCCGAGGTGCTGGGGTTGGGGATCGAACTCCCGGGCGAAGGAGATGATGCGGTCGCGTTCCATGGGGGCGGCGCGGGATTCGAAGCGCTGGCCTGGGTGGAAGTCCTCGAAGTAGAGGTTGCCGGTGTCTTGGGGCTCGGTCATGGGCGCATCCTATGTCAGCGCGTGCGGCCCTGGAACCAGGCGCCGCGGGCGACGGAGGCGGCGTTGACGGCGCCCATCGCCACCA
The DNA here is from genome assembly GCA_964246015.1 of uncultured Acetobacteraceae bacterium. GTDB lineage: Bacteria > Pseudomonadota > Alphaproteobacteria > Acetobacterales > Acetobacteraceae > JBBROS01. Next base: position 7,591 of record CAXTPG010000018.1, on the reverse strand, counting down.
GCCCGGCGCCGAGGGCGAGGAAGACGCCGTGCAGGCCGAAGCCCATGCGGAGCGCGGCCCAGCCGCCGAGGACCGCGATGAGCATGCGGAGCACGGCGGCGACGAGGGGCCACAGCAGGCGGCCAGCGCCTTGCGAGGCGAAGTAGAGGGCCATCCCGAGGCCGAACGCGCCGTAGAACGGGCCGACGGTGCGAAGGTAGGCGGAGCCGGCGGCGATCATGGCCGGGTCTGTGCCGAAGAGGCGCAACCAGGCTTCCGGCCAGATGGCGGCGGCCAGGCCGATGGCTTCCGTCATCGCGAAGGCGAGTGCCGCGCCGATCCATGCGGCGCGGAGGGCGCGTGCGCCCTGGCCCGCACCGAGGTTCGTGCCGACGAGAGCCACGAGGGGGGAGCCGAGGCCGAAGACGAGCGGGATGAGCATGTATTCGAGGCGGGAGCCGGTGCCGTATCCCGCGATCGCGGCCGGGCCGCCGACGGCGACGAAACCGGTGGTGGCGGTGACGACGAGATGGGTCTGGACGGAGACGAGGGAGGCGACCAGGCCGACGCGGAGGATGTCCCACAGGGCGGCGGCGCGCAGCCGGACCGGGCGGAGGCGGGCGATGCATCGGCCGCTGACCATGTACCACGCCATGAACCCGCCGCCACCGACGTAGTAGAGCAGCAGCGCCACGCCGCCGCCGGCGACCCCCAGGGCGGGGAAGGGGCCGAGGCCGAAGATGAGGCAGGGAGAGAGGGGCAGCAGGACGACGACGCCGCCGCAGATGACGAGGGCGGGGACGAGCATGTTGCCGGTGCCGCGGATGCAGCTTGCCAGCGCGTTGAACAGCCACATCAGCACGGCGCCGCCGAAGACGATGTCGGAGTAGGTGAGGGCGGCTTCGAGCGCCGGGCCTTCTGCGCCGAGGGCGCGATAGAGGGGGGGGCCGCCGAGCAGGCCCAGGAGGGTGAAGGCGAGGCCCAGGACGCCGTTGATGACCAGGGCGTGGACGGCGAGCGCGTCGGCGTCGGCGCGGCGTCCGCCGCCGAGCGCCCGGGCGATCGCGGACGCGATGCCGCCGCCCATGGCGCCGCCGCCCATCATCTGCATGAGCATGAACCCGGGGAAGACGAGGGCGACGCCGGCGAGGGCGTCGGTTCCGAGGCGGCCGATGAAGGCGGTTTCGATCAGACCGGTCGAGGCCTGTGCGAGCATGACGAGGACGTTGGGCCCGGAGAGGCGCAGGAGGGTCGGCAGGATGGGCGCCTGCAGCAGCACGAGGGTGCGGGGCGCGTGGCGGGGCGGAGGCGCCGTCAGGGCGTCGCCAGTGGACATTGTGTGCATATGCACCTAGTTTGAACCCATGTCGTCCGATCCCGCAACCCCCGATCCGGCCACGCCCGCGCCTCGCAGCGCGTGCAACTGCCAGGTGCTGCGGCAGGCGGCCCGGCGGGCCACGGCGTTGTATGACGCGGCGATGGCGCCGCACGGCTTGCGGATCTCGCAGTTCGCGGTGCTGTCGCGGTTGCGCCGGGCGGGTGCGTTGAGCGTTCAGGCGCTGGCGGCGGAGCTGGTGCTGGACCGGACGACGCTGGGGCGGAACCTGCGGCCGCTGGAGCGGGACGGGCTGATCGCGAGCGTTGCCGATCCCGGGGATCGGCGTGTGCGCCGCCTGGCGTTGACGGCGAAGGGCGACGCGCTGGTGGCGGCGGCGCTGCCGGCCTGGCGGGGGGCGCAGCTTCAGTTCGAGCAAGGGTTCGGCGTCGCCGAATCCGCGGCGTTGCGGGCTTCGCTGGACCGGCTGACGGCGGTGCTGCCGGGCGAGGGGTGATCCGGTTTCGATACCGGCATATCGCACTGCAACTTGCCGCGATGTTGAACGCTCCTACGTTGCACGTCGCATCGAGGGGGGCCTGAGGTTGTCGGATTCACGAGTGTCACGCATTGCCGAGGGTCTGCCGCATCCGTTGGGAGCGACCTGGGACGGCGTCGGCGTCAATTTCGCGCTGTTCAGCGCCAATGCGACCAAGGTCGAGCTGTGCCTGTTCGACCAGGAGGGCAAGACCGAGATCGAGCGGATCGAGCTGCCCGAATACACCGACGAGATCTGGCACGGGTATCTGCCGGATGCGCGGCCCGGCACGGTCTACGGCTATCGCGTGCATGGGCCCTGGGCGCCCGAGGACGGGCACCGGTTCAACCCGAACAAGCTGCTGCTGGACCCCTATGCGAAGGGGCATACGGGGCAACTGACCTGGGGGCCGGAGGTGTTCGGCTACCAGATGGAGAGCATGGACGACCTGACGTTCGACGAGCGGGACAGCGCCGCGAACATGCCGAAATGCGTCGTCATCGACCCGGCCTTCACCTGGTTGCGCGACCGCCGGCCGAACGTGCCGTGGGAGCGCACGGTGCTCTACGAGACGCATCTGCGCGGCTTCACCAAGCGGCACCCGGCGGTGCCCGAGGAGTTGCGGGGCACGTTCAGCGGCATGGCGGTGAAGGAGATCATCGACCACGTGAAGGCGCTGGGGATCACGAGCGTCGAGCTGCTGCCGATCCATACGTTCATCAACGACAGCAACCTCATCGAGAAGAACCTCACAAATTTCTGGGGCTACAACACGATCGGGTTCTTTGCGCCGGATCCGCGGTATTCGAGCAAGCCCAGCTTCGCACACGCCGAGTTCAAGGAGATGGTCGCGCACCTGCACGACGCCGGGCTCGAGGTCATTCTCGACGTCGTCTACAACCACACGGCCGAGGGCAACGAGCGGGGGCCCAGCCTGAGCTTCAAGGGCATCGACAATGCCAGCTATTACAGGCTGCTGCCGGACCAGAAGCGGTTCTACATCAACGACACGGGGACGGGGAACACGCTGAACCTGTCGCATCCGCGGGTGCTGCAGATGGTGACGGACAGCCTGCGCTACTGGGTGCAGGAAATGCACGTCGACGGGTTCCGGTTCGACCTGGGGACGATCCTGGCGCGGGAGCCGTACGGGTTCGACCAGGGGAGCGGGTTCCTGCATGCGTGCGGCCAGGATCCGGTGCTGAACGGCGTGAAGCTGATTGCGGAACCCTGGGATTGCGGACCGGGCGGATACCAGGTGGGCGAGTTCCCGCCGGGGTGGGCGGAGTGGAACGACAAGTTCCGCGACGACGTGCGGGACTTCTGGAAGGGCGACGAGGGAATGACGCCCACGCTCGCGGCGCGGATGAGCGCCAGTGCGGAGATGTTCAACAAGCGGGGGCGCAAGCCGTGGGCGACGGTGAACTTCATCACGGCCCATGACGGCTTCACGCTGCGCGACACGACCAGCTACAACGACAAGCACAACGAGGCGAACGGCGAGGACGGACGCGACGGCAGCGACAACAACCACAGCTGGAACCACGGCGTGGAAGGCGAGACGGACGACGCGGAGATCAACGACATGCGCCGCCGCACGATGCGGAACATGCTCGCGACGCTGCTGCTGAGCCAAGGGACGCCGATGATGCTGGCCGGCGACGAGTTTGGGCGGACGCAGGGCGGCAACAACAACGCGTATTGCCAGGATAACGAGGTAAGCTGGGTCGATTGGGACATCCCCGAGTGGGGGGTGGCGCAGATGGAGTTCGTGAAGCGGCTGACGAAGCTGCGGAGCACCTATCCCATCCTGCACCGCGGCCGGTTCTTCACGGGGCAGGAGATCGAGGGGCTGGGTGTCCGCGACGTCACCTGGATCAACGCGTCGGGCAACGCCATGCAGGACGGCGAGTGGGGCGACGCCAACATGAAGTGCTTCGGCATGCTGATCGACGGGCGGGCGCAGGCCACCGGCATCCGCCGGCCGGGCAGCGACACGACGGTGCTGATCGTGGCGAACGCGCACCACGACCTGGTGCAGTTCACCTTGCCGGAATGCACGAACGGGACCGGCTGGGAGTTGATGCTGGATACCAACGCGCCCGAACGCGACGACGCGCAGCATTTCGAGATCGGCGACCTGTATGACGTGACGGGCCGGTCGCTGCTGCTGTTCGCGCTGGTGTCGACCGGGAAGGCGGCTGCATGACGCTCACCGTTGTGCACGGCGGCCCGAACCTGCCGTCGGTCACGATCGATGCCTACAACGCGGAGCTGCGGGACGAGGACGGTTTCATCGGGGACCGCGCGAGCAACCGGGCGTTCCGGTCGCTTCTGGATGACATCCGGGAGCGGCTGGCGGCGAACGGGGACGACCCGCTGGGGGACCGCAAGAGCAAGGAGTTCAGCAAGTCGGCGCTCGACAAGCTGCTGAAGGACGGGTCTCCGGAGGTGGCGGGCGTGATCCATACGGCGGTCGAGGACTTCGCGCAGGAGTTCGCGGCCGTCGTGCGGCGGTTTATGAAGCTGCCGGAGTGGCGCGGGACGGAGCGGATCGTCGTGGGTGGCGGGCTGCGCGACAGCCGCGTGGGGGAGCTGGCGATCGGGCGCGCCCATGTGCTGCTGCGGGCGGAGGGGATCGAGCTGGACCTGGTCCCGATCCGGCATGATCCGGACGAGGCCGGGTTGCTGGGGGGTGCGCATCTGGCGCCGGCCTGGGTGTTCAAGGGTCATGACAGCATTCTGGCGATGGATATCGGGGGCACGAATGCGCGGGCCGGGCTGGTGGTGCTGAACCAGAAGCGCGCGCCGGACCTGTCCCGCAGCGCCGTGCTTGGGTTGGAGCATTGGCGCCATGCGGACGACCAGCCGTCGCGCGACGAGGCTGTCGCGCGGTTGGTGGACATGCTGAAGGGGCTGATCAGGCGAGCGGGCAAGGAGGGTCACGACCTCGCGCCGTTCGTCGCCGTCGGCTGCCCTGGTCTGATCGCGGAGGACGGGCATATCGAGCGGGGCGGCCAGAACCTGCCGGGCAACTGGGAGCATGCGGATTTCAACCTGCCGCGCCTTTTGACCGAGGCGATCCCGCGGGTCGGCGATCACGAGACGCAGGTGGTGATGCACAACGACGCTGTCGTGCAGGGGCTGAGCGAGGTGCCGTTCAACCAGGACGTGAAGCACTGGGGCGTGATGACGATCGGGACCGGCTTGGGGAATGCGAGGTTCACCAACCGCGGGGGTTGAGGTTGCGGCCTTGGCCAGATGCGATAGGGGAGACGCATCTTTTCCTCGGGCGTTTTGCGTGCCATGACATCGCGCTTCGCAGTTGCGAGATATGGATGTCCAACCTGTATTCCGAGACCGTCCTGGATGTGCGCCATTGGACGGACAGCCTGTTCAGCTTCCGCACGACGCGCGACCCGGCGTTCCGCTTCCTGTCGGGGCAGTTCACCATGATCGGGCTTCAGGTGGACGGGAAGCCGCTGCTGCGGGCCTACAGCATGGCGAGCGCCCATTATGACGAGCAGTTGGAGTTCTTCAGCATCAAGGCGCCGAACGGGCCGCTGACGTCGCGGCTGCAGCATCTGTCTCCCGGGGATACGGTGCTGGTGGGCAAGAAGCCGGTGGGGACGCTGGTGCAGGATAGCCTGGTGCCGGGGCGGACGCTGTATCTGTTGGGGACAGGCACCGGGCTTGCGCCGTTCGCGAGCATCATCCGGGATCCCGACGCGTATGACCGGTTCGAGCATATCGTGCTGGTGCACGGATGCCGGCACGTGGCGGAGCTGAGATACGGGGAAGAGCTGGTCGAGGCGCTGCCGAAGAACGAGTTCATCGGTGAGCTGGTGGGGCCGAAGCTGCGATATTACCCGACGGCGACGCGCGAGCCGTTCCGGCACAACGGACGGATCACGTCGCTGATCGAGAGCGGGCAGTTGGCCGATGATCTGGGGTTGCCGCCGTTCGGGCCGGTGGGGGACCGCGTGATGCTGTGCGGCAGCCCGGCGTTCCTTTCGGACATGGTGGAGCTGCTGGAGCGGCGCGGGTTCCAGGAGGGGAGCAATGCGCGGCCGGGGCAGTATGTGATCGAGAAGGCGTTCGTGGAGAAGTAGGCCCCTGGCCAGGACACGCGACCTGGGCTTTGCTTGCGGCAAAGAAAGGGAGTGCGTCATGTCGGACCGGATCGAGGGCTTGTGGGCGGCGATCGCGACGCCGTTGTCGGCGGACGGGTCGGTCGACCATGCGGCGTTCGTGCGCCATGCGCGCTGGCTGATCGACGAGGGGTGCGTCGGGCTGGTGCCGTTCGGGACGACGGGGGAGGGGACGTCGTTCTCGGGCGCGGAGCGGCTGGCGGCGGTCGAGGCGTTGATGGCGGGGGGCGTGGGAGCCGGGCAGATCTGCCTGGGCGTCGGGTATCCCGCGGTCGTGGATACGGTTGCGTTGACGAAGGCGGCGCTGGGCCTGGGGGTGCGGCAGGTGCTGGCGCTGCCGCCGTATTTCTTCCGGGACGCGCCCGAGGAGGGGATCGCGGACGCGTTCTCGGCCATCGTCGATGGGGTCGGGGACGATCGGCTGCGGCTGAGCCTGTATCATATCCCGCAGGTGTCGGGCGTTGCCGTTCCGGCGGCGGCGGTGGCGACACTACGGGCGCGGTATGGCGTCGTATTGGCGGGCGTGAAGGACAGCAGCGCGGATTTCGCCCAGTTTCAGGCGTTCCGGCGGGCGGCGCCGGATGTTGCGGTGGTGGTCGGGAACGAGTGCGACATCGGGCGGGCGTTGGCCGAGGGCGGGACGGGGACGATCTGCGGAATGGTCAACGTCGTGCCGGGTCTGGTGCGGGCGATGTTCACGGATGCGGCGGATGCGCGGGCGCGGATGGAGGCGGCGGTGGGACTGATGCAGGCGCCGTTCGTGCCGGTGCTGCGGTCGATCCTGGCGGCGCAGACGGGGCACGCGGGATGGGCGCGGTGCCGGCCGCCGCTGCGGGCGGTGGATGCGGGGGTGGGACGGCGGATCGCGGAGGCGCTCGGCGCACCGCGGGCGGCGGCGGCGTAGAATTCGCCATAATTCCCGGCGCGGGATGGGGTAGGGTTCGCGTTCATCCTGTGTGACGGAGGGCGCATGTCGATTCGTGTTGCGGGCCGGGCTTTGCTGGGGCTCGGGGCGGTGTTGGGGGCGATGGGGGCTACGGGGCCGGCGCAGGCGTATGGGTATTGGGGGCCGCACTACGGGTATGCGCCCCGGCCGGTCTATTGGCCGCGACCTGTTGTGGTGGCGCCGGCGCCGTATTACGCGCCGTACTATCGTCCGCCGGTCGTCTATGCGCCGCCGCCGGTCTATGTGCCGCGGCCCGCCTATGTTCCGCCGGCCCCGCCGCGGCGGGCGGTGCGGGCAGTGAAGGCGGTGCCGAAGCCCGTACCTGGTTGGGCATCGCCGTTCGCTGGACCGGGACGGGCGGATGGCGTTGCGCCGGTCTCGGCGGTCATCCCGACCGTGCAGCCGCCGCCCCAGCCGGGAAACCCGCCGATAGGGCCCTTGCCCGGTGCGGCGACCGCGCCGGCTGCCGTGCCGTACGAGTCGCCGTTCCGCGGGGATTGATGCTGGCTGGTGGGTCGCGTCGTGCAACCCACCTGCCCATGCTTTGGCGCTCGGCGTTTCCGCTGGGACGAGATCCCCGGGTCAAGCCCGGGGATGACGTTTGTGGGCTAGAGCATGATGCGCTTAGGTAGAAGCGTATCCTGAGTTGACGAGGTAGCGGC
>CAXTPG010000017.1:0-58836 GCA_964246015.1 uncultured Acetobacteraceae bacterium | reverse complement strand
GGGGTAGACCCTGCTCCCTCGAACGCCGTCAATGTGCCGGCGCAGCGACGCTTACGAACATCTGCACCAGATGTGCGGTCTTGCTGGTTTCGGCCAGCAACTGGAAGAAAGCCTCGAATACGCCGGATCGGCTCAGCCGCCAGAACCGCTTCCAGACGCTGTTCCAGTTGCCATACTCCCTCGGCAGGGCACGCCATGTGAGATTGTGGACTGTGAGGTAGTGGACCGCTTCAAGGAACTTACGGTCATCGTGACCCGGCTCGCCGCTGCGCGACTGCGCCGCATCGAACACCTCCAGCACGATTGCCCAGTCATCTTCCGTCATCCCCGTCAGCATGGCCGGTTCCCTTGATACCGGTCACCCATTGATTCGATGAAATGCCGATTCGGGAATCCCCTACGTGCTACTTTGCCCTATCCGTCCACACGGCCTAGTCATACGGAGGCAGGGGGCGCCTCGACCCATAACGTCAATTGCGAAAGCGGCGGAAAGTCGTGCGGAAGAAGTTCGAGAGCAAATGGATGACCGTCGCTTCCAACGGCATCGGCGAGAGGATGCTCGAGAATTTGACGAGCATCGCAGCCTGCTGAGACGATTTTGAGGTATCGTCGCAAGACATAGAGGCTTGGGAAGGTATTACGAACGACCATCCACCGAAGCAGGTCGGAATCCCGTTTCGAGCTGTTGCAGGCGCGGCAAGCCCAGACGAGATTGTGCGACTCATCAGCGCCGCCTCTGCAACGCGGGATCAAGTGATCGACGGTCATTCGATCGACACTGCCACAGTATGCACAGGACTGCGGTAGCACCATCTTCAGACGCTCGTCATGATAGAGCGACCGCATCGACATTTTCCCTGACTTGATGCCGTTGAACAGTTTGCTGCGGATGATGTGGTGTATGCGGTTGTACCGTTCTGCACCTTCCGCAACGGCAGCATGGGCGCGGGCAAGGTTGGCGTATGACCAGGCAATCTGATCTCGTACCGTTTCAATAGACACCGGCATGCTTGTAATCCTGCGCTACTGTCCTGCCAGAACCTCTGTCACGACATCCTTCCACAACGCAGCCTGCTCATAGGTGAAATGCCCCCGTGTCCGCGCGCTTGCCGGCACGAGGACGTAGCGGGCGCCGGGGATGGCGGCGATGGCGGGTTCCATGACGCGGAGTTCGGTGGGGTTCACGTCGTCGTCCTCGGAGTTGATGGCCACGAGGCGGGCGCGGATGCGCGGGATGAGGGGTTCGGGGGCGTAGTCGAGGACGGCTTCGGTGGCATAGAGGACGTCGTTGGCGTCGAGGCGTTTCGCGTCGGCGACCATGCGGGCATAGAGGGCGTCGCCGGCGGTGACGTCGGGCGCCTGGGCCAGCAGGGCGACGACGTTGGCGGTGGTGAGGCGGCCGGCGGGCTGCGTGACCAGCCATTGCGTGGGGGGCGTGGCGTAGTCGCCGCCCTGCCAGCCCGGGTCGTTGCGGATGGCCTCTATGGCGATGCGGCGGCTGATCCAGTTGCGGCCGCTGATCCGGGAGGGCTGGCTCGCCATGGGGATCGCGGCGTCCATCATCGCGGGGTACATGCCGGCCCACATCCAGGTGTGCATGCCGCCCATGCTGCCGCCCATGACGAGGCGGAGGTGCTGGATGCCGAGGTGCTCGGTGAGCAGGCGGTGGGTGCTCTGCACCAGGTCGATATAGCGGTAGTTGGGAAAGCGGGTGCGGAGGCCGTCGCTGGGCTTGCTGCTGCCGCCGCGGCCGATGCCGTCGGGGAGGATGACGTAGTAGTTCGCGAGGTCGAGCGGCTGGCCGGGGCCGAAGAGCGCGTCGGCAAAGCTGGGGGCGAGGTACTGGCGGCCGGTGCCGCTGGTGCCGTGGAGGAGCAGGACGGCGTTGGTTATGGCGCCGGCGGCGTCCCGCTGCGGGGTGCCGAGGGTCATGTAGTGGAGGCGGAGCTCGGGCAGGACCTGGCCGTTGGCGAAGCGGTAGTCGCGGATGGTCCAGTCGGCTTCAGTCTGGCCCGGCCAGGGCTCGGCGGCGTGCGCGAGGGTGGGGAGGAGGAGGGCCAACAGGACGAGCATTCGGGTCATTGCGGGGCCTGTCGCCTTGCGGTGATGGTCAGCTTGCCTTCGCGGCCCCGCCGGCCCAGCCGCAAAGCCCGATGAGGTACCCGCAATCATAACCCCAACCGCTGTTGGGGAACGCATAGATTCGTATATCGATGACGAGGCTGCCGAAGAGAGCGAGCGGCGCAAGCACGCCGTGGAGCAGGCCGAAGAAGAATCCTGGAGCAGCCCATCCCGCGGCATAGGGCTGGCTTGCGCATCCAGCGAGGGCCAGCAGGGTGGCTGCCGCAAGGGCGCGCCCACCACGAGCCCAGCGGGCTACTGGATGCATTGCGCTTGCTCGCCGACGAGCTTGGGGGTGAGAGGATGGAAACATGACCAGATGCGAATCTGCGTCTGCGAGATGAGGATCCGGAGGAGGGAGCTATCCATGTCGGCACCGTAGAGGTCGTCGATGAGCGCTTTCGGGCCGACGCGCTTAAGTCTGCAGCCCTCCCGGTCCTTCGCGTCGAAGAGACGCATGACCTCGCCGACGAGGAAGCGGGTGCATACGAGGGCGGTCAGATCGTGCGCGCAGGAGTTGAGGTATTCAATCACATTCGAATCATAGCGTGACGTCTGGCGGGAGACGCAACCGGAGGCGGTTCCGGACGGCATGGCGCGAAGGGCGGATGCAAAGGGCGCGACGGTGGCGGCGAGGAGCTTTGAAGCGTCGGAGTTGCCGCCTGCGGCTGCCTGCGCGAGGTACCGTTCTGCCAGCAGCCCGTCCTTCTGCGTGCCCTGGGCGTTGAAGATCATGAAGCCGGCAAGGTATTGCGCGGCGGTCCAGCCGTGGTCGGCAGCCTTGCGGGCCCACAGAAGGGCTTCCCGGTGATCCTGGGCGACGCCGGCGCCGTTGTAGAAGTTCCAGGCGACGCGGTTCTCGGCCTCGGGCATGGAGGCGTGGGCGGCTCTCATGAACTTGGCGTGTGCGAGGGCGGGGGTCCCGGTCCGTGTCGCGGGGTCGGCGTAGATCTGCGCGATCCCGTACGATCCGGCGGGCTGCCCCTGCGCTTCGGCTTTCTCATATGCGGTTATCGCTCGCCGGGGATCGCCGGCGGAGAGGTATGCGCTGCCCAGGAGGGTGAAGTAGGCTGGCGGGGAGACGGACAGGGCGCGGTCGAGCAAGGCGATGGCGCGGCCCTGGCCTCCTGGCGGGGCAGGCCGGTTGAGTTCGACCGTGGCTGCGAGCATGAGCGCGGAGGGAAGGTCCTGGGCGACGGGCGCCGCGAGGAGTCCGGCCGCCTTCGACAGGTCCGGCGATGTTCCCCAGCCATTCGTGTAGAGGGTGGCCAGGGTCACGTTCGCCAGCACATAGCGGCCATCGACGGCCTGCCGAGCGTGGCTGAGGGCGAGCGCCTTGTCGGCGTCGGACGGGTTGCCGGCAACGAGTGCTCGGGCGTAGCGGAAGTGCAGTTCGGGCCGGTCGAGCCTTTCCAGGGCGGCCGCGCAGGCCTTCTGGGCTTCTGCGGGCTTGATCTGCCACAGGAACAGTCCTGCGTTGGGCAGTTTCTCGTCGGGGTGTGCGGCGAGGCTGGTGCAGGCGGCGGCGTGGCCCTCGGCGGAATTCCCGAGGCCGAGGTATAGGGAAGCGGCGATGGCCAGGACGGCGGCGAAGGTCATCAGCGTAGCCCTGCCGCTGGTGCTCATCTCACTCATTCCGGGCCCCGGATCAGCGATAAAGCGCAACAGTATAGCGGTCGGCATGGAGCGGCAAGGCTTGACGCGGATTACCTCCGGTAGGTGCGGAAGCGGTCCAGGGCAGCGGCGATCTCTGCGGACGTCAACAGGCGGGGACGGCCGGCGGCACGGGCGGAGAGGAACTGTCGGGCCAGGCGCTCCAGTTCATGCGCGGCGGCTTCGGCCGCATCGAGCGTAGGCCCGACGGTGATCATGCCGTGGTTGGCGAGCAGGCATGCAGTGCGGGCGTCGAGTGCGGCGACGGCCAGGGTGGCGAGTTCGGGCGTTCCGAAGGTGGTGTAGGGTGCGCAGCGGACGTCCGGGCCGCCAAAGGCCAGGACGGCGTAGTGAAACGGAGGGAGCGGCTCCGCCAGGCAGGCGAGGGCGGTGCAGGCGTCGGCGTGGGTGTGGACGATGGCGTGGAGTTCGGGGCGGGCGGCGTAGATGGCGCCATGGAGGGCCCATTCGCTGCTTGCGCCGGGGGCGGGGGCGTCCAGCGGCATGGCGACGATCGCCTCGGGCGTGATGCGCTCGGGCGTCGTGCCGGTGGGGGAGATCAGCATGCCGTCGGGCGTGCGGAGGCTGACGTTGCCGCTGCTGCCGGCGATCAGCCCGGCCGCGCCCAGCCGGCGATAAGCGTCGGCCAAGGCGGCGGCCAGGGCGGCGCGCGGCACGGTCAGGCGGCCTGGGGGGCCTTCAGGCGGTCGTTGAACATCTTCCGCAGTTTCGAGACCTTCGGTGTGATGACGGCGCGGCAGTAGCCGGACCAGGGGTTGCGGGCGAAGTAGTCCTGGTGCTCGTCCTCGGCGCGCCAGAAGGTGTCCAGGGGCACGATCTCGGTGACCAGGGGTCGGCCCCAGACGCCGCTTGCGTCGAATTCGGCCTTCACGGCGCGGGCGGTTTCGGCCTGGGCTTCGTCATGGGTGAGGACGATGCTGCGGTATTGCGGGCCGGTGTCGGCGCCCTGCTGGTTGGGCGTCGTGGGGTCGTGCATCGTGAAGAAGATGCGGAGGATGTCGGCGTAGTCGATCTCGGCCTGGTCGAATTCGAGTTGGACGACTTCGGCGTGGCCGGTCTTCTTGCCGCAGACCTGGTCGTAGGTGGGGTTGGCGACCGTGCCGCCGGCGTAGCCCGAGGTGGAGCTGTGGACGCCGCGGAGGGCGAGGAACACGGGTTCCAGGCACCAGAAGCAGCCTCCGCCCAGGGTCGCACGTTGCATCGCCATGTCTTCATCCTCCGCTCGTCGCAGCGGATGTAAGGCGCTGGGCGCCGGTTTCAAACCTTCGGCGGCGGTGCGGCCGGCGTCAGGACGCGGCTGACGGCCTTGACCAGCGCGTCCCAGCCGAACGGCTTGGCCATGAAGGCCTGGGTGCCGGGGGGTTGCGGGCGGCCGCTGACGAGCAGGACGGGGAGGGCGGGCCAGCGCGCCTTGATCTGCTGGACAAGTTCCAGCCCATCCATCCGTGGCATGTTGATGTCGGTGATCAGCAGGTCGACCGGGCCTTCGTTGACGAGGAAATCCAGGGCCGCGATGCCGTCATTCGCCTCATGCACGCGGTGGCCCGCGTCCGCCAGCATCCAGGCCGTGACTTCGCGCACGAGGGCGTCGTCGTCCACCACCAGGATCGACAGGCTGGCTTCGGTCGGGATGGGCGATGGCGCGACGGTGGTCATGGTGGGGGAGATATACACTGTCCTGCTCGGGTTAGAGTTACATGAACATGTGCGGAAGCCGCTCGTTGCGTCCCAACCGCGTGATCGGGACCGCACCAAGGCCATAGCCAGATGCGGACGTGGACAGTATGGTCCTGTCCAAGGCCGGATCACGGCTATCAGAAGTCAGGAAACGTTCGATCGATGGCCTCCGTCTCCATACGTAACGTTCGCAAGGCGTTCGGTTCCACGCAGGTGCTGCATGGCGTCAGCATCGAGATCGCGGACGGCGAGTTCACGGTGCTGGTCGGGCCTTCGGGGTGCGGCAAGAGCACGCTGCTGCGGATGCTTGCGGGGCTGGAGGAGATCGACCAGGGCGAGATCGCGATCGGCACGCGGGTCGTGAACAAGGTGCCGCCGAAGCAGCGCGACATTGCGATGGTGTTCCAGAACTACGCGCTGTATCCGCACATGACGGTGCGGGACAACATGGCGTTCAGCCTGAAGCTGGCGCGGGCGCCGCAAGCCGCGATGGACGAGCGTGTGAACCGGGCGGCGTCGATCCTGGGCTTGGCCGGGCTGCTGGACCGGTATCCGCGGCAGTTGAGCGGCGGGCAGCGGCAGCGGGTGGCGATGGGGCGCGCGATCGTGCGGGATCCGCAGGTGTTCCTGTTCGACGAGCCGCTGTCCAACCTGGATGCCAAGCTGCGGGTGCAGACCCGGGCGGAGCTGAAGGACCTGCATCAGCGGCTGCGGACGACGACGATCTACGTGACGCACGACCAGATCGAGGCGATGACGATGGCGGACAAGATCGTCGTGATGAATGGCGGCCGGGTCGAGCAGATCGGGACTCCGCTGGATCTGTATGATAATCCGGCCAACCAGTTCGTCGCGGGTTTCATCGGCAGCCCGTCGATGAACTTCCTGCCGGGAACGATCGAGGCAGCCGGGTTCCGGGCGGAGGGCGGGTCGTTGTGGCCGCTGCCCGCGTCCGCGGCCAACGCCAACGGGCGTCCGGCCGTGTACGGCGTGCGGCCCGAGCATCTGCAGCTCTCCGCGGCGGGCCAGGGCGTGCCGCTGATGGTGCAGGTCGTGGAGCCGACGGGGTCCGAGACGCAGGTGCATGGGCGCCTGGGCGAGCTGGCCGTCATGGGCGCGTTCCGGGAGCGCGTGATGGCGCAACCGGGCGAGCCGATCGCGGTGACGGCCGACCCGGCGCTGGTGCATCTGTTCGACCGGGAGACGGGCACGCGCCTGGTCGCCTGAACATCAACAAGCAAGACAGGGGGATACGCATGCATGAGATGAACCGCCGCCAGCTTGGTCTGGGCGTGGGCGCAGTGACCGCCGCAGGGCTGCTGGGGCAGAACGCCCAGGCGGCGATCCCGGAGGCGAGCGTGCCGCCGTTGAACCTGCCGCTGGAGAAGGGTGCGACGCTGCGGGTGCTGCGCCCGGCGAAGTTCGTCGAGCCGGACGAGGTGATCTTCCGCGAGAACACGAAGAAGTTCGTCGATATGACCGGGGTCCAGGTCCGGGTCGATTTTTCGGGCTGGGAGGATCTGCGGCCGCAGACGGCGGTGACGGCCAACACCGGGGCCGGGCCGGACGTGGTGGTGGGCTGGACGGACGACCCGCACCTCTATTCGGACAAGCTGCTCGACCTCAGCGACGTCGCGGACTACCTGGGCAAGAAGTATGGCGGCTGGTATCCGCTGGCCGAGAAGTACGGCAAGAAGAACGGGACCAACACCTGGATCGCGATCCCGATGGGGGCATCCGGCGGGCTTGCGCTGTGGCGGAAGTCGTGGCTGGGCGAGATCGGGTTCAACGAGTTCCCGACGGGTCTGGACGGGTTCCTGGACATGTGCCGGAAGCTGCAGAAGGCCGGGCACCCGGCGGGGTTCGCGCTGGGGCACGCCGTGGGCGATGCCAACGCGTTCTGCCATTGGCTGGTGTGGACGCATGGCGGCACGATGACCGACCCTGCGGGCAAGGTCACGATCAACTCCAAGGAGACGATCGAGGCGCTGAAGTATGTGCGGGCGCTGTATCCGACGTTCATCCAGGGCACGAATTCCTGGAACGACACCAGCAACAACAAGGCGCTGCTGGCCGGCGAGTTGGGCGTCACGCAGAACGGCGTGTCGTTGTACTTCTCGGCCAAGAACAGCACCGATCCCGCGATCTCGGCCGTCGGGCGGGATCTGGAGCATGCGCACATGCCGGTCGGGCCGGTGGGCCGGGTGACGGAGGGCGCGCTTGCGATCAACGCGATGATCTTCAAGCACACGAAGTATCCGAACGCGGCGAAGGCCTACATGACGTACATGATGGAGGCGCCGCAGTACGACAAATGGCTGACCGGCAGCTTCGGCTACTGGGGCCAGCCCTTAAAGTCGTACGAGCAGAGCGCGGTGTGGACGAGCGACCGCAAGATCGAGCTGTACAAGGGCACGATGGAGAACGGCGTGTACTATGCCTATCCCGGTGCGATCACCGAATCCTCGGGCGCGGTGCTGGCCGACTACGTGATGGTGGACATGGTGGCGGCGGCGGCGACGGGCGCCAGCACGCCGGAGGATGCGGCGAAGGAAGCCGAGCGGCGGGCGAAGCGCTACTACCGCTGAGGCCTGATGGCCGGCCGGGGGAACCCGTGCCGGCCGTCCGGCATCTTTCCCCGGGTTCGGGCGTTCTCTGACCAGCACAGGTGCGGAGAACCCCGATGTCCCTTATTCTGATCGTGATCCTGGTGGTGCTGCTCGTCGGCGGCGGCGGGTATGGCTGGCGATCCGGCTATTACGGCGGCGGGGTATTCGGCGGCGGGCTGGGGATCGTCCTGTTGGTGGTGATCGTGCTGCTGCTGATGGGCCGGGCCTGACTTCGGCCGTCAGATCGAGACGTCGAGGTCGGGGACGCGCAGACGCAGCAGCTCCCCGGCCTGTGCCGCGAGCGTCAGCAGGTTGGCGCGCTGGCGGTCGGTAACGGTGCGCGGCAGGCGGTCGATGGCGCACAGGGTGCCGATCACGTGCCGGTCCGGGCCGAGGACGGGCGCGCCGGCCATGAACCTCACGTAGGGTTCATCCCGGACGCCGCTGAGGACGGCGAAGCGGGGGTCGGCGGCTGCGTCCTCGACGATCAGGATGGTTTCGGATTCGACGATGAACTGGCAGAACGTCTCGCTGCGGACCCATTCCGGCGAGATCGGGCCGACGAGGGCCTTGGCCCAGACCCGGGTTTCGCCGACGAGCGTCAGCAGCGCGATCGGCACACGGAAGAGTTGTGCCAACGTGAAGACGATATTGTCGAACGCGGCTTCCCTTGGCGTGTCCATGACAGCGCAGGCGACCAACGAAGCCAGTCGGGCACGCTCGTCCCTGGGCGCCTCGTCCATGTCCAAACTCGTCTCCCGCCGGAACGTCTCGTCCGGCTGTTTTCGCCATCAAAGTGTAAGGATCCGGCGTGGTATTCGCAATCCTTTGAAGGGTGGCGGGGGCTGTCACGATTTGTCGCTATTGTATTGCACCGCACCGAGCGGGCCGCACCGGGTTTCACTACATGCGACGTAGGACAGTGATTCGGTCCCTTTCTTCGCAGCCGCCGATGCGGCCGATGCAGCGCCGACGCCGGCGCGCACCTACCAGCGCGGGTGCTGTACACCCGCTTACACCACCCTTGCACCCGGTCTAGACTGTCCGGAATGCCCGCCGCGCCGCGGACAACCAGGGGGAACACGCCATGCTTGGGCTCATGCAACGCCAGCCGTTGCTGGTTTCGTCCATCATCACCCACGCCGCCCGGCATCACGCGACGGCGGAGGTCGTGTCGCGCGAGGCGGATGGCCGGATCGTGCGCGCCACCTACGCCATGATTGAGCGACGTGCCCGGCGCCTGGCGAACGCGCTGCAGGCGCTCGGGGTCGCGCAGTCGGACCGGGTGGCGACGCTTGCCTGGAACAGCCAGCGCCATCTGGAGCTGTATTACGCCGTGTCCGGGATGGGCAGCGTCGTCCATACGGTCAACCCCCGGCTGGCGCCTGCGGACATCGCGCACATCCTGAACGACGCGGGCAGTGTGGTGCTGTGCACGGATCCCGGGTTCGCGCCGCTGGTCGAATCCCTGCTGGCGCAGGTTCCGGCGCTGCGACATGTCGTCGTGATGGCGGCGGCGGATGCGATGCCGCCGCTCGCGACGGCCGGCCAGGGGCTGCATTGCTACGAGACGCTTGTCGAGGCGGCGTCCGACGCGTTCGAGTGGCCGCGCCTGGACGAGGATCTGGCCAGCGCGCTGTGCTACACCAGCGGCACGACGGGGCGGCCGAAGGGCGTGCTGTACAGCCACCGTTCGACGCTGATCCACGCTTACGCGATCAACATGGCGGACGTGTTCGGCTTGCGGGCGTCCGACCGGGTGATGCCCGTGGTGCCGATGTTCCACGTCAATGCGTGGGGGCTGCCGTATGCGGCGCCGATGGCGGGGGCGAGCCTGGTGATGCCGGGGCGGCAGCTCGACGGGCCTTCGGTGCTGCAGCTGCTGAACGACGAGCGGGTGAACTTCAGCGCCGGGGTGCCGACGGTCTGGATGGGGTTGCTACAGCATCTGCGGGCGTCGGGCGGACACCTGACGACGCTGAAGCGGTTGATCTGCGGCGGGTCCGCGGCGCCCCCGGCGTTGATCGACGCGTTCCGGGCGTATGGCGTCAGCATGGATCATGCGTGGGGGATGTCCGAAACCAGCCCGTTGGGCACCGTGTATGCGCCGAAGCCGTCGACCGAGGCGTTGCCGGACGCGGAGCGGGCGCGGCTGCCGTACAAGCAGGGCCGGGCGGTGCCGGGGCTGGATATGCGGATCGTCGATGACCAGCGGCATGAGCTGCCGTGGGACGGGGCGACGTTCGGCAACCTGGAGGTGCGGGGGCCCTGGGTGACGCGGCGATACCTGGGCGCGGAGACGGATGCGTGCTGCCCGGAGGGATGGTTCCCGACCGGCGACGTCGCGACCATCGATGTGCACGGGATGATGGAGATCACGGACCGGACGAAGGACATCGTGAAGTCCGGCGGGGAGTGGATCAGCTCCATCCAGCTCGAGAACATCGCCGTCGCGCATCCCGATGTGGCGGAGGCGGCGATCGTGGCCGCGCGGCACCCGAAATGGGACGAGCGGCCGCTGCTGATCGTGACGGAGAAGCCCGGGCGCACCATCGACCCGGCGGCGTTGCTGGCGACGTATCAGGGCCAGGTCGCGAAATGGTGGATCCCCGACGAGGTCGTCGTCGTAGAGGAACTGCCGCATACCGCGACGGGCAAGCTGAACAAGCTGGCGTTGCGGCAGCGGTTCAAGGACTTCCAGCTGGCGTCCGCAGTGGAATAGCCGCTCACGAACGGTTGCGCGGGGCCTGAACCGGGGATGCTGTAGCGTTTCCGGGCGGGCCGCGCGGCCATCGCGCCGGCCCTTCAACAACAAGGGAGCGACGCCATGGCCTACGCCCTGCCCACCACCACGCTGCAGTCCGAACAGCCGGAGATCCGCCGCATCGACCTTTCGGACGTGCGGGAGGCGCTGGTGCGCGGATATGCGGATTTCACGGCGATCCCGACGCAGCTCGTGTTCCTGGGCTTGCTGTATCCGGTCGTCGGGTTCATCGCGGCGCGGGCGTCGACGGGGGATCTGCTGCCGCTGCTGTTCCCGCTGCTGGCGGGGTTGTCGTTGATGGGTCCGGTTCTCGCGGTGGGGCTGTACGAGCTGAGCCGGCGGCGGGAGCAGGGGATGGCGGTGTCGTGGCTGAACGCGTTCGACGTGTTCCGGTCGCCGGCGATCGTGTCGATCGCGGCGATGGGGGCGGTCCTGTTCGCGGTGTTCGTGCTGTGGGTGGTGTGCGCGCGGGCGATCTACGTGGCGACCGTGGGGCCTGTGGTGCCGGAGGGGGTGGGGGCGATGCTGTCGATGGCGTTGCACACCGGGGCCGGGCAGCGGCTGGTGGTGCTGGGCAACCTGGCCGGGCTGGTGTTCGCGGTGTTCGTGCTGACGATCTCGGTCGTGTCGTTTCCGATGCTGCTGGACCGGAATTGCGGGCTGGGTCTGGCGATCGGGACGTCGGTGCGCGCGGTGCTGCGGAACCCGGTGACGATGGCGTGCTGGGGTCTGGTCGTGGCGGGGCTGCTGGCGGTGGGGAGCGTGCCGTTCTTCATCGGGCTGGCGGTGACCATGCCGATACTGGGGCATGCGACGTGGCATTTGTATCGGCGGGTGGTGGTGTGATGCTGGTGGCGGGTTGAAGGACCAACCCTAGGGGCGGAGCGCTTCGAGGCGGGTTAGGGCCTCTGCGTTGGCGAGGACGGCGGCTCGTTCGGGGCGGGAGAGGGTGGCGGTATCGGCGAGGGCCGTCATCTCGTTCAGCTTGGCCACGCCCAGGAGGAGGGCGGGGTCGAACGGGTCGCCGGGGCGGCGGGGCGGGGGCAGCATCGTGCGGTGGGCGGCGAGGAGGGCCGGGTCCGCGAGGAGGCGGGCGATGGCGTCCATGGGGGCCTGCGCGAAGGTGGGTTGAAGACGTGTCGCGTCGATCAGGACCTGTGGCGGCGCGGCTTCCTCGGGCGTGCGCAGCAGGCCGAGGCGGCGGAGGGCCCGGCCGGCGCCGCGGCGGGCGGTGAGGGCGGCGAGGGGAGCGGCGAGCGCCAGGCCGACGACGACGGGGGACATCCACAGCAGCAGCGGGACCGAGACGGCCCAGGAGGCGACGCCCAGCGTGAGGCCCGTCAGGGTGTGGGGCGCATACTGGCGCAGCGTCTCGCGGAAGGGCACACGGCCGTCGTCGCGCTGCTGCGGCGCCCAGCCGCCGTCCCGGCCGGCGAGGATGGTGATGACGGAGGCGGATTGCGTCAGCATCGCCACGGGGGCGAGCAGGCCGGCCAGCACCGTCTCGATCAGCAGGCCCAGCATCGAGCGGATCGCACCGCCGAAGGCCCGGCGTTCGTGGAGCATGGCCGCGAACCAGGCCAGCAGCTTGGGGCCCAGCAGCACGCCCATCGTGCCGATGAACACCCACATGGACCGGACGGGGTCGATGGCGGGCCAGGTGGGGAAGAGGGTCTGCTGGCCCTGGGGGAAGTAGTCTGGCGGGACGAAGCGGGCCTGCAGGGAGATGAGGATGCCGATGACGAGGAACAGCAGCCAGAGCGGGGCGGTGACGTAGCTGCCGATGCCCATCAGCAGGTGCAGGCGGCTGATGGGATGCAGGCCCCGGGTGGGCAGGACGGCGATGTGCTGCAGGTTGCCCTGGCACCAGCGGCGGTCGCGGACGCCGAGTTCGGTGAGGGAGGGCGGACATTCCTCGTAGCTGCCGCGCAGCGCGGGGAGCATGTGGACGGCCCAGCCGGCGCGGCGGATGAGGGCGGCCTCGACGAAGTCGTGGCTCATGACGTGCCCGCCGAAGGGCTTGCGGCCGGGCAGGCTGGGGAGGCCCGCGGCGCCCGCGAAGGCAGCGGTGCGGATCATGGCGTTGTGGCCCCAGTAATTGCCGTCGGCGCCGTGCCACCAGGCGATGCCGTGGGCGATCATGGGACCGTACATGCGGCCGGCGAATTGCTGCATGCGGGCGAACAGGGTCTGTGCGCCGACGATGACGGGAAGGGACTGGATGAGGCCCACGCCAGGGGCGCGTGCCATCGAGTCTGCCAGGTGAAGGATGCATTCGCCCGTCATGACGCTGTCGGCGTCCAGGATCATGAACTGGGGGTATGCGCCGCCCCATCGGCGAACCCAGTCGGCGATGTTGCCGGCCTTGCGTTCCGTGTTCTTCGGGCGGCGGCGGTAGAAGATGTTGGCGGCCTGCGTGTGGCGAAGGAGGGCGAGGTAGGCGGCTTCCTCGGCGATCCAGGCGTCGGGGTCGGTCGTGTCGCTGAGGATGAAGAGGTCGAAGCGGCCGGCGGCGCCGAGGCGCGCGAGGTCGGCGTGGATCACGGCGAGGGCGGCCATGATGCGGGCGGGTTGTTCGTTGTAGGCGGGCATGAGAAGGGCGGTGCGGGGGGCGTCACTCACCCAAGACCCCTCGGTGGACGGGAGGGGGGATCCTTGCGCCAGCATTGCGGCGAAGCCGCAGAGACTGCTGATGAGGGAGAGGGCGATCCAGGCGAAGAGGGTGACGAAGACGACGAGGATCAGCGCTTCCAGGATCGTCAGGCCGTTCACGCCCAGCACCAGGTGCATCTCGCGTGCGGCGGCGGCGGTCAGGACGACGGCGCCGCCCAGGACCAGCACGCGGCGCAGCGCGATCCGGGACGGGGAGGTCGCCGGGCGGGACGGTGCCGGGGGGGCGTGGTCGAGCCGTTGGACCGGCATGTCCATCGGCGCCTCGGGCGGGAGGGCGCGGAAGGGTGCGCTCAGGCTGTCCAACGGTAGATCCAGGTTTCGCTGAGCGGCGTGTCGCCGAGGACGAGGGTGGCGCGGAGCTCGCAGACCTTCTCGTCGCCGGGCAGCAGTTCGAACGACATGCGCCAGCCGTCCTGTTCGGGGTTGGCGATGGCGAGGATGCCCTGGACCTGGCCCTTGTCGGTTGTGATCCGGGCCTCGACCTTCGTGTCGGGGGGGAGGGATTTCAGTTTGGGCCCGGCGACGTCGATGACGAAGACGCGGGCCTCCGCGGCGCGGCCGGCGCGGGTGACGACGACGCGGGCGAGGTCGGACCGGACGGGGGCCTGGGCGCACCAGTGCAGGCGGTAGGTGAAGCTGTGCTCGGCCTTGGCGCGCAGCGGCTGCTTGGGGCGCCAGAAGGCGACGATGTTGTCGTGGATTTCCTGCTTGGTGGGGATTTCGACGAGCATGACGTTGCCCTCGCCCCAGTCGCCGATGGGCTCGACCCAGAGGCCGGGGCGCCGTTCGTAGCGGGCCTCGAGGTCGGCGAAGTCGGGGAGGCTGCGCTTGCGCTGCATCAGGCCGAAGCCGCGGGGGCTGCTGTCCTGGAAGGAGCTGACCTGGAGGGTGCGGGGGTTGGCGAGGGGCCGCCACAGAGCCTCGTTGCGGCCGGTGAGCATCATGAGGCCGTCGCTGTCGTGGACGGCGGGGCGCCAGTCGTCGACGGCGGTGCGGTTGGTGGCGTCGAACAGGAACATGCTGGTGCCGGCGGCGATGCCGGGCTGGAGGAGGTCGACGCGGGGGAACAGGGTGAGTTCGACGTCCATGACGGTGTCGTCGCCCGGGCGGATCGCGGCGCGGAGGGCGCCGGAGGTGCTGGGGCTGTCGAGCAGGGCGGAGACGACGATGCTGTTGGTGCCGGGCTGGGGGCGTTCGATCCAGAAGGCGCGGAAGGCCGGGAACTCCTCGCCCTTCGGGTCCGCGGTGTTGAGGGCGAGGCCGCGGGCGGAAAGGCCGTAGAGCAGGTTCTTGCCGACGCCGCGGAAGTAGGTGGCGCCGAGGAAGACCGCGACCTCGTCGAAATAGTCGGGGCGGTTGAGGGGGGCGTGGAGGCGGAAGCCGGCGAGGCCGAGTGCGGCGGGGTCCGCGATCTTCGTCTCGGTGCCGTACTGGAACATCTCGGGGCGGTAGAGGATGGGGCGGGCGCGGCCGTCCGCGACCTCGAAGATGTCGACGCGGGTGGGGTAGAGCCAGCCGCGGTGGAAGAATTGCGCCTGGAAGGGGAGGTTCGCGCCGCGCCACAGGGCTTGCGCCGGGTCGAAGCGGATGGCGCGCCACGTGTCGTAGCCCAGCTTGTCGAACGGGGCGGGGATGGCGGCGTCGGGAGGCTTGTAGGGTTCGGCGGCGAGCTTGCGGGCCAGGGCGCGGACGGTCTGGGGGTCGAACGGCGCGTCGTCGGCGGCGCGGGCAGGGCGTGGGAGGGAGGAGGCGAGGGCGAACGCCGCGGCCCCGCCAATCAAATGCCGTCGTTCCACGATGCCCCCGTACGTGCGCTGCGCCGGGGTATGAACGTTGCCACGGCCCCGGGAGTTGCCCGGCGCCGACGACCGCCGATGCGCGCGATCGACATCCGACTTGACAGCGGGGACCGGCAGGGCTGGCATCTGCGCGTCACGTCTCCGGGGGCCGGGTGCCGCAACTGAGTTTCCGCACGTCGCTGCTCGATGCGCTGACCGTCACCGAGGAGGATGGCGCGATCGTCGCCGTCGATTGGGGCTGGGCGCGGGACCAGGACGAGACTCCGCTGCTGCTGCAGGCGCGTGCGCAGATCGAGGAATACCTGGACGGCGAGCGGCGGGCGTTCGAGCTTCCGCTGGCCCCGCGGGGCAGCGACTACCGGCAGCGGGTCTGGGCGGCGCTGTGCGCCATTCCCTATGGCGAGACGCGGACCTATACGCAGATCGCCGCCGTTGCGGGCGGCGTCGGACGATCCGTCGGCGGGGCGAACGGGGCAAACCCGATCCCCGTCATCATCCCGTGCCACCGGGTGGTGGCGTCCGGGGGCCTGGGCGGCTACTCCGGGGGGGAGGGCCTGGAAACCAAACGGCGCCTGTTGCAGCTTGAAACACGGACCGCCTGAGGCGGCTGGGAGACCATCGATGTCCAAGGCGATCCGCATCCACGCCCATGGCGGCCCCGAAGTCATGCAGTGGGACGACGTGCCCACGCCCGAGCCCGGCCCGGCCGAGGCGCTGGTGCATCACACCGCCGTCGGCCTGAACTACATCGACGTCTATTTCCGGACGGGCCTCTACAAGGTGCCCTCCATGCCCGCGACCCTGGGCATGGAGGCGGCCGGCGTCGTGCGCGCCGTCGGCGCGGACGTGCAGGGGATCGAGGTCGGCGACCGGGTTGCGTATGCGACCGGGCCGATCGGGGCCTATGCGACGGACCGCGTGATTTCCGCCGACCGGCTGGTGAAGGTGCCGGACGGGATCGAGGACACGACGGCGGCGGCGATGATGCTGCAGGGCATGACCGCGCAATATCTGCTGCGGCGGACGCACCGGGTGACTGCGGGGGAGACGATCGTCGTGCATGCGGCGGCCGGCGGCGTGGGGCTGATCCTGTGCCAATGGGCGAAGCATCTGGGCGCCGAGGTGATCGGCGTCGTGTCGACGGAGGCGAAGGCGCAACTGGCGCGGGAGCACGGGGCGGCGCACGTCGTGGTAGGGCACGACGGGCTGCCGGCCGAGGTGAAGCGCATCACCGGCGGCGCCATGGTGCCGGTGGTGTACGACAGCGTGGGGCGGGACACGTTCGGCGTGAGTCTCGACAGCCTGGCGCCGCTGGGGCTGATGGTCAGCTACGGCAACTCGTCGGGGCCGGTCGCGTCGTTCGACCTGGGCATCCTTTCGGCCAAGGGCAGCCTGTACCTGACGCGGCCGACGCTTGCGACCTACACGTCCAAATCCGCGGACCTCGCGGCCTCGGCGGCCGAGCTGTTCGACGTCGTGAAGTCCGGCGCCGTGAAGATCCGGGTGAACCAGACCTTCCCGTTGAAGGACGCCGCCGCGGCCCACACGGCGCTGGAGGCGCGGAAGACGACGGGGAGCACCGTGCTGGTGCCATGACGGCCCGCGCGGGTTGACGGCCGCCCCCCCTGCCTCGGACCCTGGCCGCACCCGGCTGACCGCGCTGATCGTCGCGTGCGCGCTGTTCATGCAGAACCTGGACGGGACCGTGGTCGCGACGGCGTTGCCGGCCATGGCGGCGACGTTCGGGTCGGACCCGCTGCACATGAACGTGGCGTTGACGTCGTATCTGCTGAGCCTCGCCGTGTTCATCCCGGTCAGCGGGTGGATCGCGGACCGGTACGGGGCGCGTTCGGTGTTCCGGGCGGCCATCGGGGTGTTCACGGTGGGCAGCGTGCTGTGCGGGATGGCGGGGAGCCTGCCGTTCCTGGTGGCGGCCAGGATCGTGCAGGGGATCGGGGGCGCCATGATGGTGCCGGTGGGGCGCCTGGTGCTGCTGCGGACGGTCGCGAAGTCCGAGCTGGTGGCCGCGATGGCGTGGTTGACGACGCCCGCGCTGATCGGGCCGGTGGTGGGGCCGCCGCTGGGCGGGTTCCTGGTCAGCTATGCGGACTGGCGCTGGATCTTCGACATCAACGTGCCGATCGGCGTGCTGGGGATGGTGCTGGTGACGCTGTATGTGCCGGATGTGCGGGAGCCTTCGCCCGGGCGTCTGGACGGGGTGGGGCTGGTGCTGTCGGGCGTCGCGCTGGCGTGCCTGATGTTCGGGTTCGAGACGGTGGGGCGGGGGATGCTGCCGCCGTTCGTGGTGGTGGCGCTGATCGGCACCGGGGTGGCGGTCGGGGCGGCGTACGTGTGGCACGCGGCGTCGTTCCGGCGGCGGGGGCGGGACCCGCTGCTGGATCTGACGCTGTTGGCGATTCCCACGTTCGCGGTGTCGGTGACGGCCGGGTCGTTGTTCCGGGTGGGGGTGGGGGCGATCCCGTTCCTGCTGCCGCTGATGTTCCAGTTGGGCTTCGGGCGGACGGCGGCGGAGAGCGGGATGATCACGTTCGCCAGCGCGCTGGGGGCGATCGCGATGAAGCCGGCCACGCAATGGGCGTTGCGGACGTTCGGGTTCCGGCTGACGCTGTCGTGGAACGGCGCGGTTTCGGCGCTGCTGGTGGGGGCGATGGCGTTGTTCCGGCCGGACTGGCCGCTGGTGGCGCTGTATGCCGTGCTGATCCTGGGCGGGTTCCTGCGGTCGTTGCAGTTCACGGCGTACAACACGATCGCGTATGCGGACATCCCGCGTGAGCGGATGAGCGCCGCGACCAGCCTCTATTCGACGATGCAGCAGCTTTCGCTGACCTTGGGGATCACCGTCGGCGCGGCGGCGCTGGAGCTCGCGACGACGCTGTCCGGGCGGGAAGCGCCCAGTGCGGGGGATTTCTCGGTCGCGTTCCTGGTCGTGGCGATGTTCAGCCTGGTGGCGGCACCGATGAGCGCGCGGCTGCCGGATTCGGCCGGGGCGGAGATGAGCGGGCATCGGGGCGGTTTGCCGTCCCCGGCCGGCGGGTCGCAGAAGAAGGTTCCGTGATGGTTCGGGTGCGGAAGACGCCGCCGATGACGTTGGCGCAGGTGCGGGCGTTCCTGGGCGCGCTGTCGGCGGCCTACCCGGATGCGGCGAGCGAGCTGGAGTATACGGACCCGTTCACGCTGCTGGTGGCGGTCGTGCTGTCGGCGCAGACGACGGACGCGGCGGTGAACCGGGTGGGGCGGACGCTGTTCGCCGCGGCGCCCGACCCGGCTGCGATGGTGGCGTTGGGGGCGGAGGGGATCGGGCCGCACATCCGCAGCATCGGGCTGTGGCAGGCGAAGGCGAAGAACGTCGCGGCGTTGTCGGCGCTGCTGCTGGAGCGGCATGGCGGGGCGGTGCCGTCCGACCGGGAGGCGCTGGAGGCGTTGCCGGGGGTGGGGCGGAAGACGGCGAACGTCGTGATGAACGTGGTGTTCGGGGCGGATACGATGGCCGTCGACACGCATGTGTTCCGGCTGGGCAACCGGACGGGGATCGCGCCCGGGGCGAATGTGCGGGTGGTGGAGGACGGGCTGGTGAAGCGTATCCCGCGGGAGATGCTTCGCCCGGCGCATCACTGGCTGATCCTGCACGGGCGGTACGTGTGCAAGGCGCGGCGGCCGGAGTGCTGGCGGTGCGTGGCGGCGGAGTGGTGCCGGTTTCCGTACAAGGAGGCGGGGGCGGGGTAGGCGTGCGCCCGGTCAACCGCCCCCGTCGAAGAACTTGGCGACCTTGGCGAAGAAGCCTTCGGTTTCGGGGTTGCCCTTGGCGTGGCCCTTGGCTTCCGACTCGAACTCCTCCAGCAGCTCGCGCTGGCGCCGGCTGAGGTGGCGGGGGGTTTCGACGGCGACCTGGATGTACATGTCGCCGCGGACGGCGCTGCGCAGGACGGAGAAGCCCTTGCCGCGGAGGCGGAACTGGTCGCCGGTCTGGGTGCCGGACGGGATCTTCACCTTGGCGCGCGTGCCGTCGATGGCGGGGACCTCGACGTCGCCGCCCAGGGCGGCCTGGGTCATCGGCAGGGGGACGCGGCAGTAGATGTTGGCGCCGTCGCGCTGGAAGATCTCGTGCGGGCGGACGCCGATGTGGACGTAGAGGTCGCCGGCGGGCGCGCCCGATGGCCCGGCTTCCCCTTCCCCGGCCAGGCGGATACGCGTGCCGTCCTCGACGCCCGCGGGGATTGTGACCTGCAGCGTGCGTTCGCGCTGCACGGTGCCGGCGCCCTGACAGACGCGGCAGGGGTTCTTGACCACGCGGCCGGTGCCGCCGCAGGTGGGGCAGCTGCGTTCCACCAGGAAGAAGCCCTGCTGGGCGCGGACCTTGCCGGCGCCGTTGCAGGTGCCGCAGGTGTTGCGGCCGGCGGACTTGTCGGCGCTGCCGGTGCCGTCGCAGGCGTCGCAGCTGACGCGGGTCGGCACCCGGAGGTCGCGTTTCGCGCCGGAGAAGGCTTCGGCCAGGTCGATCTCGATCTGGGTCTGCAGGTCTGCGCCGCCGCGGGCGCGGCCGCCGCGGCGGCCCGTCATGTCGCCGAACATCTGGTCGAAGATATCGCCCAGACCGGCGCCGTCGCCGCCGAAGGGGAAGCCGCCCGCCGCACCGCCGCCGGCGTTGCCGAAGCCCCCTTGCTCGAACGCCTGATGGCCGAAGCGGTCGTAGGCGGCGCGCTTCTGGTCGTCCTTCAGGACGTCGTAGGCCTCGTTCAGCTCCTTGAACTTGGCCTCGGCCTGCTTGTCGCCGGGGTTGCGGTCCGGGTGGTGCTGCATGGCCAGCTTGCGGAAGGCCTTTTTCAGGTCGTCCGCGCTTGCGTCCTTGGGCACGCCCAGGGTGGTGTAGAAGTCTTGTTTGGTCGCCAACGTCAGCCCTCTCCGGCGCTGTGCCCCTCAAGGCCGTCCGGCGCGCGCCCCGGGCTGGGCACGCGCGCCGGACTGGTCAGTTGATCAGGACGCCTTCTTGCGGTCGCTGACGTCTTCGAACTCGGCGTCGACGACTTTTTCGCCGGGCTTCCCACCGGGCGCCGGCGCGTCGGGGGCGGGGGCCGCCTCCTGCGCCTTGTACATGGCCTCACCGACCTTCATGGCGACCTGGGTCAGGCGGTCGCCGGCGGATTTCAGCGCGTCGGCGTCGTCACCGGACAGCGCCGTGCGGGCTTCGGCGATCGCCGTCTCGGCTTCGGACTTGATCTCGGCCGGGACCTTGTCGCCGCCCTCGGCCAGGCTTTTTTCCACCTGGTGGACCATCGCCTCGGTGCCGTTGCGGGCCTCCACCTGGGCGCGGCGCTTCTTGTCGGCCTCGGCGTTGGCCTCGGCTTCCTTGACCATGCGCTGGATGTCGGCGTCGGACAGGCCACCGCTGGCGGTGATCTTGATCTGCTGCTCCTTGCCGGTGGCCTTGTCCTTGGCCTGGACGCTGACGATGCCGTTGGCGTCGATGTCGAACGTCACCTCGATCTGCGGCACGCCGCGGGGGGCCGGGGGGATGCCGGTGAGGTCGAAGTTGCCGAGCATCTTGTTGTCGGCCGCCATCTCCCGCTCGCCCTGGAAGACCTTGATGGTCACGGCGCCCTGGTTGTCGTCGGCGGTCGAGAACACCTGGCTCTTCTTGGTGGGGATGGTCGTGTTGCGGTCGATGAGGCGGGTGAAGACGCCGCCCAGCGTCTCGATGCCGAGGGAGAGGGGCGTCACGTCGAGCAGCAGCACGTCCTTCACGTCGCCGCGGAGGACGGCGCCCTGGACGGCGGCGCCGATGGCGACGACCTCGTCGGGGTTCACGTTCCGGGCCGGGTCGCGGCCGAAGAACTGCTTCACGGCCTCGATGACCTTCGGCATGCGGGTCATGCCGCCGACGAGGATGACTTCCTCGATCTCGCCGGCCGTGACGCCGGCGTCCTTCAGCGCGGCGCGGCAGGGCTCGAGCGTGCGGCTGATGAGGTCGTCGACGAGGCTTTCGAGCTTCGCGCGGCTGAGCTTCATGACCAGGTGCTTCGGCCCGGAGGCGTCGGCGGTGATGAAGGGCAGGTTGATCTCGGTCTCCTTGCTGGACGACAGCTCGATCTTGGCCTTCTCGGCGGCTTCCTTCAGGCGCTGGAGGGCGAGCTTGTCCGTCCGCAGGTCGATGCCCTGCTCGCGCTTGAACTCGTCGGCGAGGTAGCCGATGACGCGATTGTCGAAGTCCTCGCCGCCCAGGAAGGTGTCGCCGTTGGTGGACTTCACCTCGAACACGCCGTCACCGATCTCGAGCACGGAGACGTCGAAGGTGCCGCCGCCGAGGTCGTAGACGGCGATGGTGCCGGCCTGCTTCTTGTCCATGCCGTAGGCGAGGGCGGCGGCCGTCGGCTCGTTGATGATGCGCAGCACCTCGAGCCCGGCGATCTTTCCGGCGTCCTTGGTGGCCTGGCGCTGGGCGTCGTTGAAGTAGGCGGGGACGGTGATGACGGCCTGCGTCACCTTCTCGCCGAGATAGGCCTCGGCCGTCTCCTTCATCTTGCCCAGGATGAACGCGCTCATCTGGCTGGGCGAATACTTCTCGTTGCGGGCCTGGACCCAGGCGTCGCCGTTGTCGCCGCGGACGATGCTGTAGGGGACGAGGCCCTTGTCTTTCTCGACCAGCGGATCCTCGTAGCGTCGGCCGATGAGGCGCTTCACGGCATAGAGGGTGTTGCTGGGATTGGTGACGGCCTGGCGCTTGGCGCTTTGGCCCACCAGGCGTTCGCCGGAGTCGCTGAACGCGACCATGCTGGGCGTGGTGCGGGCGCCCTCCGCGTTCTCGATGACGCGGGCGTCGCTGGCGCTCGTGCCTTCCATGACGGCGACGCAGGAATTGGTGGTGCCCAGGTCGATGCCGATGACCTTGCTCATAGATGTCTCCTTCTCAGCGGCGTCGTGCGGCCCGAAGCACCGCGCGCAGCCCTATGGTGAACGGGGGTGGATGTATTGTTTTGGTGGGCTTGGGACAAGGTCCGGGGTGCACAAAGTTTGGGCAGATAGACGGTTTTGCTAAGCTGCGTCGGCGTCGGGCGCCGCTGCCGCCTTCGCCACGACCACCATCGCGGGCTTGAGCAGCCGTCCGTTCAGCGTCCAGGACTGGGTCCAGGCCTGCATCACCGTGCCGGGCGCGTGCTCGGCCGAGGGCTGTTCGCCCATCGCCTGGTGCAGGTTCGCGTCGAAGGGCTTGCCGGTCGGGTCCTCGGACTTCACGCCGTTGCGGTCGAGGATGGCGACGAAGCTGCGTTCGACGCCCGCGAAGCCTTCGCGCAGCTTGGTGACGATGTCGGGTTCGCCGTCGGTCTGGGCGGGCAGGCTCGACAGGCCGCGGCGGAGGTTCTCCGCGGCTTCCACGACGTCTGCCGCGAACTTCTGCACGGCGTATTGGCGCGTGTCGTCGACGTCGCGCTTGGCGCGGGTGCGGATGTTCTGCATTTCCGCCTCGGCGCGCAGCCAGCGGTCGCGCATGTCGTCGCGCTCGCTGGTCAGTTGCGCGATCTGGGCGGCCGGGTCGGGCGGGGCTTCGCCTTCCGGCGGGGGCGCGTCGGCGGTCGCGTGGGCGCGGGCGTCGGATTCGAGGGTTGGGTCCGTGCCGGATTCGTTCAGCGGGGGTGGGGGTTGTTGCCGATCGGTGCTCATGCCCGTCAGGTAGGGCAGGCGGGGGCCGGGAACAAGCGGTCGCGTGTGCGGCTTTGTGCAATGCGGCGATGCGGCCGACGACGAATCCAGTGGCCCGGTGCGGGCAAAGCGTGGTGAAGTTGTTGCATGTCCGGTCTAAAGAATGCCCCGAGCCACGACGCGGTCCGCACGCCCGAGGTGCTGTGGGCGGAGTTCGCGGCCATTCACCCCGGCGAGACCGCCCTGAGGCTGTCCGGGCAGGACGTCCGCGACGTGCTCCGCGATCTCGGTCCCGCGCCGGCGGCGGCCTGCCGGGAGGAGCGCAGGCGCCGGGCCAGGGACGCACTGAGCCTCGCCGCCTACTACAAGACCGTCCACGCCCTGCCCCAGGGCCAGAGCGCCCTCTGCCTGTCGGGTGGCGGCATCCGCAGCGCCGCGTTCGCCCTGGGTGTGCTGCAGGCCTTTGCGCGGCGCGACATGTTGTCCCAGTTCAACTATCTCTCGACCGTGTCGGGCGGTGGCTATATCGGCTGCTGGCTGACCGGTCTGGCGCATCGGTGCGCCTGTGCCGGGGGGGATGCGGAAGGGAGCTTCAAAGGGGTGGAGCGCGTCGTCGCGGGCCGGGCGCCGCATGCGCCGTCGGAGTCCGAGCCGTTCAGCTGGCTTCGCAAGAACCAGAAGTTCCTCAGCCCGCATCTCGGCATGCTTTCCGCCGACATCTGGGCGGCGGGCGCGCTGTTCCTGCGGAACCTGGTGCTGAACTGGCTGGTGTACATCCCGGCCATCGCCGCCGTCCTGCTGCTGCCTCGGCTGATGGAGCTTTCGATCACCTGGTGGGTGATCCATGCGCGGGACGCCGGGTCGATCTTCGGGTGGGGGATCAACGCGTGGGTGCTGAACCACCTGCAGTTCGTCTGGCAGCACGACGCTGTCCACGCGGCCATACCCGGGTGGAAAGGCTGGACGGATCTTATGGGCGCGCTGCTGGTGCTGCTGGCGATGGCACGGTCGATGTTCCACCGCACCTCGGAGGGCGGCACCTCGATCGACGATCGCGACTTCAGACGCTCGGTGCTCCTGCCGCTGATGTTGGGTGGCGTCCTGCTCGTCATGTTCAACGCCGTCCTGCTCGTCCAGGGCGCGGTGCCGGACCTGGCGCTGCTGGTGCAGTGGCTGATCGGCGTGCCCATCACCTATGTCGCGGCGAGGGTGGCGGCATGGGCCTGGCGGCTCCTGCGCGGGAGAAGCGGGCGGCTGTTCGGGATCGAGTTGCTGTTCCTGACCGTGTCCGGCGCCGTCGTCGGGCTGGTGGTGTGGGCCGGTCTGCTGCTGCGCAACCGGCCGGGCGCGGACCATGACACCGTGCGGGACATGGTCGTGTTCGGCGTGCCCTGGATGCTGCTGGCCTTCGTGGCGGGGCAGACGGCCTATGCCGGGCTGGCGAGCCAGAGAGCGTTCGGCCGGCGGGACCAGGAGTGGTTCGGCCGCGCCTCCGGCCAGTATCTGCTGGCGGCCGCGGTGTGGGGCGCGGCCGGCGTGCTTACGCTGTATGGCGGCCCGCTCAATCAGCAGGTGTGGGGCGCGCTGGCGGTCACGGGCGCCGCGGGCACGCTGACGCTGGCGGCGGCGGTCAGCACGATCAGCAAGGCTACGACGGCGCTGGCGGCGGCGCGGGAGCGTGTCTCGGTCTCGCTGCTGGTGAAGGCGGGCGCGTTGCTGTTCCTGTTCAGCGGTTCGGTCGCCCTGTCGTCGGCCGTGAACCTGTTGATCGCGGAGGTGAGCAGCGTGCAGCTTGCGACGGTCAGCGACGCGCTGGTCGCAACGTTCCGGGACGCGAGCCGGTACGACCCCTTGCCGATGCCGACGAAGACGCCGGGTTTCGACGCGATGCAGGCCGAGGCCGCAGCCGCCTGGCGCATTACGGCGGAGTGGATTGTCGGTCTGGGCCTGATAGCCGTGCTCGCGTCGCTGGTCGTCGACGTCAACCAGTTCTCGCTGCACGCGCTGTATCGCAACCGCCTGGTGCGGACCTTCCTCGGCGCGTCCAACATCGAATCGGTGAACGGCCACCCGCCCGCGCGCAGCCGCTTCGACGGGTTTTCGGAAACCGACGACATCCGCATGGCGGAGCTTTGGCGCTCCCCTGCCGCCGCCGGCGCCACCGTCCCGGCCATTCGGCCGACCGGGCCGTTTCCGGTGATCTCGATGGCGCTGAACCTCGTCGGCACGCGTGACCCGGCCTGGCAGGAGCGCAAGGCCGGCCCCTTTGCCGCAACGCCGCTGCACCTGGGGTCGGACCTCGTCGGCTACCGTCCGCAGGAAACTGGGCCGGAGGCGCTGACGCTCGGGACCGCGATGGCCATCTCGGGCGCGGCGGCCAGCCCCAACTGGGGGTATCATTCCTCCCCGCTCGTCGGCTTCGTGATGATGTTGTTCAACGTCCGGCTGGGATGGTGGCTGAAGAACCCGGACCCCAAGCGGCGCAGCCGCTGGCCGCGCAACCTGGCGCTGTTCGGGCAGGAGGCGATCGGGCGCACCACGGCCGATGCGTCGCACCTATACCTGTCCGACGGGGGCCACTTCGACAATCTGGGCCTATACGAGATGCTGCGGCGGCGCTGCCGATTGATCGTGGTTGTGGACGCGACGCAGGACACGAAGTCGACGCTCGACGACCTGGGGCGCACGCTGCGGACGGCGGCCGTCGATCTGGGCGTCGTCGTATCGCTGTCGCCTGCGGGGCTGAACAAGCGGACGGACCCGGCGACCAGCGGCGTGTATGCGGCGATGGGCGAGATCAGCTATCCCGAGCAGACCGGCCCTGACCATCGCAAGGCGATCCTCATCTACATCAAGCCCGGTTTCTTCGTGGACGCCCCTGTCGACGTGCGCGCCTACGCCGCGGCCAATGCGCTCTTTCCGCACGACCCGACCTCCAACCAGTTCTTCACGGAATCCCAGTTCGAGAGCTACCGCGTCCTGGGTTCGCACGCGGCCTCGCGGCTGCTTCAGGCGGCCGGGCCGGGCACGCGCCTTTCGGAGCTGCCGCGGCTGGTGCGGGCCTACCTGCGCCCGCCGAAGCCGGCCTAGCCGCGGTCCAGCAGCGCCGCCAGCAGCGGGTCGAGCCGGAGCCGGCCCTCGAGCGTCGCGGCCAGCCGGCCAGGCTCCCGGGTCAGATACCCGGCCTCCATCGCGCGGTGCAGCGTGTCGGCGTCGAGGATGTCGTTCAGCGCGATGCCCGTCCGCCCGAGGAACCGGGCCTCGTCGATCCCCTCGACCAAACGCAGCCCCATCATCAGCATCTCGCGCGCGCGGTCGGGAGGTTCGACCGCCTCCTCCGCCGTGCTGCCGTGGCCGTCGCGCTCCACGCGCTCGGCCCAGGGTTCGGGGGCGCGATGGCGGCGGGTGGCGACCAGCCGATCCCCCAGGGTCAGGCGGCCGTGGGCGCCGGGGCCGATGCCGGCGTAGTCGTGGTAGCGCCAATAGGCGAGGTTGTGGCGGCTTTCGGAGCCGGGGACGGCGAGGTTGCTGACCTCGTAGGGCAGGAGGCCGTGGCGGGCGCAGGCGTCGATGGTGTCGCGATAGAGCAGGGCGGCATGGTCGTCGTCGGGGAGGGCGATGTGGCCCTGGCGGTGCCGTGCCTCGAACGCGGTGCCGGGTTCGATGGTGAGCTGATAGAGGCTGAGGTGGTCGGCGGCGAGGGCGAGGGCCTGGTCGAGTTCCGCGGTCCAGGCGGTGCGGGACTGGTGGGGACGGGCGTAGATCAGATCGAAGCTGATGCGGGGGAAGGTGGCGCGGGCGTGGGCCAGGGCGTCGATGGCCTGGGTGGCGGAGTGCTCCCGGCCCAGGAAGCGGAGGGCCTCGGGGTCGAGGCTCTGGACGCCGAGGGAGGCGCGGTTGACGCCGGCGTCGCGGAAGGCGCGGAGGCGGGCGCGTTCGACGCTGGTGGGGTTGGCTTCGAGAGTGATCTCGAGGTCGGGGGTTGGCGGGAAAAGGGTGGTCGCGTCCTGGATCAGGAGCGCGACGGTTTCAGGGTCCATGAGGCTGGGGGTGCCGCCGCCGAAGAAGATGGAGGCGAGGGGACGGGGGCCGAGGCGCGCGGCCTCCCACGCCAGCTCGGTCCGGAGGGCGGTGCGGAAGCGGGATTGGGGGATGGTGTCGCGGACATGGCTGTTGAAGTCGCAATACGGGCACTTGGCGAGGCAGAAGGGCCAGTGGATATAGAGGGCGAGGGGTTGCATCGCGCCAATATGGTGCCGTGGGGGAGGGCTTGGGGCGAAAAAGCGAGGCTTGCGTTCAGGGCTGCGGGGCGTCGATCATACCTCCATGAAGGACCGCCCTACGCTGCTCCGCCGCCGGCACGCCCTCGCGCTGCCGGCCGGCCTCGCGCTGGCGCCCCGCCCGGCCGCGGCGCAGGCCGGGGTGCTGGACCTGCTGCTGGTGCTCGCCATCGACGCGTCGGGCAGCATCGACGCGGACGAGTTCCGGTTGCAGCGGGAGGGGTGTGCGGAAGGCATCACGCATCCGGCCGTGCTGGCGGCGATCGAGGCGGGGCGGAACCGGGCGATCGGGGTCGCGATGGTCGAGTGGGGGGCGCCCGGGGGGGCGGCGACGGTCGTGGGGTGGCACCGGGTGACCAACGCCGCGAGCGCCGCGGTGCTGGGCCAGGCGATGCGTGACGCGCCGCGGTCGCCGCAGTCGTGGAACGCGATCGGGGATGGGGTGGACCACGCGGCGCGGCTGATCGCGGCGGCGCCCTGGACGGCGCCGGAGCGGGTCATCGACGTGTCGGGCGACGGGCCGGACATGCGGGGGCGGCGCAGCATCGAGGCGGCGCGGCAGGATGCGGCGGCGCAGGGGATCACGGTGAACGCGCTGGCGATCGAGGATGGGCGGCCGGGGTTGACGGCGACGTATGAGGCGACGGTGATTGCGGGGCCCGGCGCCTTCGTGATGACGGCATCGTCGCGGCAGGATTTCGCGCGGGCGCTGCGGGCCAAGCTGGTGCGAGAGATCTCCTGAGCCTGCGCCTGGTGTGGATGGTGCCGCTTGGGCTGGCCGTCGCCTATGTGGCGCTGGCGGCGGCGATCTGGGCCGGGCAGCGCGCCATGCTGTTCATCCCGGACACCACGCGCCCCGTGCTTCCGGCGGACGTCGCCGGTGCGCGGGAGGTGGAGCTGGTGACGCCGGACGGGGTGCGGCTGCTGGCCTGGTATGTGCCGGGGCGGCCGGGCCAGCCGGTGCTTGCGTATTTCCATGGCAATGGGGGCAGCCTGGGCAATCGCGCGGCGCGGCTGCGGCGGTTCGCGGCCGAGGGCTGGGG
This sequence comes from uncultured Acetobacteraceae bacterium, assembly GCA_964246015.1. GTDB lineage: Bacteria > Pseudomonadota > Alphaproteobacteria > Acetobacterales > Acetobacteraceae > JBBROS01. The sequence goes on along the minus strand of CAXTPG010000017.1, from coordinate 30,543 downwards.
CGTGCTGATGCCGGAGTACCGGGGCTATGGCGGCAACCCCGGCGCGCCGTCGGAGGAGGGGTTCGCGCTCGACGCGCAGGCGGCGCTGGCGTTCCTGGCGGGGGAGGGCGTGGGTGCGGACCGGCTGGTGCTGTATGGTGAGTCGATCGGGACCGGGGTCGCGGTCCGGGCGGCGGCGGATTGGGCCGGGGCGAATTGGGCGATCGCGGCGCTGGTGCTGGAATCGCCGTATGCGAGCGTCACCGACCTGGCCCGGCGGCGCTTCCCGTTCCTGCCGGTCGGCCTGCTGCTGCGCGACCCCTTCGATTCGCTGTCCCGGATCGGGCGGGTGCGGGCGCCGCTGCTGGTGCTGCAAGGGGGGCGGGACGGCATCGTGCCGCCGGATTCGGGGCGCACGCTGTTCGACGCGGCGATGGAGCCGAAGGAGATGTGGATGGCGGCGCAGGGGGGGCACAACGACCTGATCCAGTTCGGCCTGGCCGATGCCGTGATCGGGTTCGTGCGGCGCATGGTGCGGCCGTGACCGGGGCGGTCGAACGGGTCCGGCGGGCGCTGCTGGCGGCCGGGCATGCTGACACGATCCGGGCGTTTCCGGAGGGCACGCGCACGGCGGCGGACGCGGCGGCGGCGATCGGGTGCGGGGTCGCGGCCATCGCGAAATCCATCGTCTTTGCGGTGCGGGGCGGGGGTGCGGCGGTCATCGTCGCGTCCGGCGCGAACCGCGTGGACCGGCGCCGGGCCGGGGAGGCGCTGGGCGTGAAGCTGGACGTCGCCGATGCTGCGTTCGTGCTGACCGCCACGGGCTTCGCGGCCGGGGGCGTGGCGCCGGTGGGGCTGGGTGGCCCGGCGCTGCTGTTGCTGGACGAGGACCTGTTCGCGCTTGACGAGGTCTGGGCGGCGGCGGGCACGTCCAGCCACGTGTTCCGGACGACGGCGCTGGACCTGCAGCGGATGACCGCCGCCCCCGTCGCCGCCGTCCGGCCGATGGGTTAGACGAAGGGCAGCCAGCTCTCCGCGACGACGGCGTAACCCGTCCCGGCGCGTGCGACGTGGGAGAAGGCGGGGAAGTGCAGGTGCATGCCGGCGACGGCCATGCGGTCCGTCGCCACCATGTCGAGCACGCGGCGGCGGCTGGCGATCGCCGTCTCGGGATCGACGTCGAAGACCATGCCGACCTCGGGGCGCGCCGCCTGGACGTCGGGGATGTGCATGACGTCGCCCCAGATGAGCAGGGAGTCGTCGCCGTCGTCGACGCGGTAGCCGGTGTGGCCCGGGGTGTGGCCGGGCATGGGGACGGGGGTGATGCCGGGGGCCGCGGGTTGCGTGCCGAGCCGGGTGAAGCGGGCCTTGTAGGGGGCGGCGGCGGCCTGGGCGGCCTGGACGTAGGGGCGGATGCCGTCGGGCATCGTGGCCGGGTCCTGATCGAGCCAGAAGGCGGCCTCGGCCTCGTGCGCGGCCAGGGCGGCATTGGGGAAGACGGCGGCGCCTTCGGCGGTGGTGAGGCCGGCGGAGTGGTCGGGGTGGAAATGGGTCAGCAGGACCAGGTCGATGTCGGCCGGAGCGATGCCGGCGGCAGCGAGGTTCGCCAGCAGGTGGCCGCCGCCCGGGCCCATGACGCCGCTGGCGCCGGTGTCGATCAGCACGGTACGTCCGCCGCCCTGGACGACGAAGGTGTTGATGGCCAGGCGCGGCGTGGGGCGGCGGAACTGGCCGACGAGCAGGGCGGACGCGTCCTCGGGCGCGATGTTGGTCATCACGTCCAGCGGCAGGTCGAGGTGGCCGTCGTTGACGGCGGTGACGACGACGTCGCCGACGCGCCGGCGGTAGAGGCCTGGAACCTGGTCGGTCATTCCGCTGCTTCCTTCTGTGCGCCGAGTCGGCCTGCAAGATCCTGGATGAACTGCCACGAGACCCGGCCGGAGCGCGCGCCGCGGGTCACGGACCATTCCGTCGCCTGTGCCCGCAGGTCGTCGCGGGCGATGCCGAGGCCGAACTGGGCGGCGTACCCCTCGACCATCGCGAAGAACGAGTCCTGGTCGCAATTGTGGAACCCGATCCAGAGGCCGAAGCGGTCGGAGAGGGAGACCTTCTCCTCGGTGGCTTCGCCGGGGTTGATGGCGGTTGACCGTTCGTTGTCGATCATGTCGCGCGGCATCAGGTGGCGGCGGTTGCTGGTGGCATAGAACAGGACGTTGGCGGGGCGGCCCTCGATGCCACCATCGAGGACGGATTTCAGCGCCTTGTAGTCGGCGTCCTCCTTCTCGAACGAGAGGTCGTCGCAGAGGATGAGGCAGCGCCGGGTCTCGTCGCGGAGGAGGTTCAGAAGGGCGGGGAGGGTGCGGATGTCCTCGCGGTGGATCTCGATGAGGACGAGGGCGTGGCCTGCGGCCAGCGCGGCGGCGTGGGCGGCCTTGACGAGGGAGGACTTGCCCATGCCGCGGGCGCCCCAGAGCATGGCGTTGTTGGCCGGGAGGCCTGCGGCGAAGCGGAGCGTGTTGTCGAGCACGAGGCGCTTCTGGCGGTCGATGCCGTGCAGCAGGGCGATGTCGACGCGGGCGACGTGGGGCACGGGGACCAGGTGGGCGGGGGGGTGCCAGACGAAGGCGTCGGCGGCCGCGAGGTCTGGCCGGGAAGGGGGCGGGGGGGCCATGCGGTCGAGCGCGGCCGCGATGCGGCGGAGGAGTTCGGCGGTTTCAGGGGTCATCGTGATCACTTGACGGGGCGGGGTGCCAAACTATGGTCCGGCCCGAACAACGGCAACCCCAGGACGTGTCATGCTGATTTCCCCCGCCTACGCCCAGGATGCCGCCGGGATCATGGGGGCCGCGACGCAGTTCCTGCCGCTGCTGCTGATCTTCGGCGTGTTCTATTTCCTGCTGATCCGGCCGCAGCAGACCCGGCAGAAAGAGATGAAGGCGATGCTGGCGGCGCTGCGCCGGGGCGACAAGGTGGTGACGGCGGGCGGCATCCTGGGCGTGGTGCAGCGCGTGAAGGAAGGGTCGAACGAGGTGGAGGTCGAGATCGCGCCGAACGTGCGGGTGACGGTGCTTCGGGAGACGATCGGGAGCGTCGTGAAGCCGGTTGCGGCGAACGACGTGGTGAAGGCTTCGTAAACGCAGTCCTCCCGCCCGCTGGCTGCGGGCGGGAGGATGCGAGGTGCTACTTCAGCTTGCTGGCCGCGTATTCGTAGTTGGCGATCTTGTCGAGCCAGTTTGACACGTAGTCCGGGCGGCGGTTGCGGAAGTCCAGATAGTAGCTGTGCTCCCACACGTCGCAGCCCAGCAGGGCCGTGCCTTCGCCGGTGGCGAGCGGGCTGGAGCCGCCGGGGGAGCGGGTGACCTTCAGCTTGCCGCTGGCGTCCTGGATCAGCCAGCCCCAGCCGGAGCCGAACTGCGCGACGCAGGCGGCCTTGAAGGCGTCCTTGAACGCCTGAACGCTGCCGAAGTCGGCGATGATCTTGGTTTCGAGATTGCCGGGGATGCCGCCGCCGGTGGGGGACATGTTCTCCCAGAATAGGATGTGGTTCCAGTGCTGGCCGGCGTTGTTCAGGATGGGGGCCATGTCGGGCTTGCCGTTGGCGAGCTTGACGATGTCTTCGAGGGATTTGCCCTGGAGCGCCGGGTCCTTCTCGACGAAGCCGTTGAGGGCGGTGACGTAGGCCTGGTGGTGCTTGTCGTGGTGCAGCTCCAGCGTTTCCTGCTGCATGCCGCGGGCGGCGAGGGCGGCGTGCGAGTAGGGGAGGGGGGGCAGTTCGAAGGCCATTGGGCGTCCTCGGGCATGTTGTTGCGGCGCGGAGAGTGGTCGCGGGGGTCGGGTGCGTCAAGGTTGCGCGGGGGGCGGGGATGGCCAAGTTTGCGGCATGAGCCTGTTGTCGCCTGTGGGTGAGATCGTGCGGCGGCACGATCCGGACCGGTATTTCACGGCGCTGTTCGCGCCGGCGGAGCACCGGGAGACGCTGTTCACGCTGTATGCGTTCAACCACGAGCTGGCGCGAGCGCGGGAGGCGGTGCGGGAGCCGTACATGGCGCTGATCCGGCTGCAATGGTGGCGGGAGGTGATCGAGGGCGCGCGGCGGCGGCACGAGGTGGCGGGACCGCTTGGCGAGGCGCTGGATGCCGGGCGGCTGGATGCAGCGGTGCTGGCGGGGATGGTGGATGCGCGGGAGGCGGAAGCCGGGCCGATCGAGGGGATGGCGGCGTTCGAGGAGTACGTGCTGGGCACGGCGGGAGGGGTGATGGTTGCGGCGGCGCGGGCGCTGGGGATGGCGGATGCGGAGTCGCTGCGGCGGCCGGGGGCGGCGTATGGGGTCGCGGGGGTGCTGCGGAGCGTGGGGGCGCATGCGCGGCAGGGGCGGTGCCTTTTGCCGGAGGACGTGCTGGCAGAGGCGGGGCTGACCGGGGGCGACGTTATCGCGGCGCCAGACGGTCCCGCGCTTGCCCCCGTGGTGGGCGCGTTGCGTGGGCTGGCCTGTGACTGGTTGGGGGAGGTGACGAGACCCGAGGCCGGTCTTGCTGCTGCCTTGCCGACAACCCTGGCCCGGCGGGATCTTCGACGCGGAGGCCGCTCAGGGGGGCGCAGCCTGTCGGACCGGATCGCTGTCCTGTGGGCTGCGGCGCGCGGCCGGGCGTGACGGCGGCCCGAACGAAAAAGGGCGCTGCCGCGGCAGCGCCCTTCGTCGTCGGGTAGGGTTGAGGATCAGACCTTCTTGCGGCGGAGCAGGCCGACGCCGAGGAGGCCGGCGCCCAGGAGAGCCATCGAAGCGGGCTCAGGCACCGTCGCGGGCGTGTCGTCGTAGGTGTAGAAAATCGTGAACCCGGCCGATGCGTTCGTGACCTGGGTCGCCGAGGTGTTGCCGCCGTTGTTGGCGAGCAGGGTCTGCGTGAACGTGTTGGCGAGGATCGTCGCCGTGTTGAGGCCGACCGTCTTGAACGGCGTGAGGTCGCCCGCGGTGCTGTCGGTGAACGGGCCGGTCGAGCCGGAGCCGTTGCTGGTGGTGTTCAGCGTGCCACCGGGGGCCAGCGAGTAGTTGCGGTTCACGCCGAACACGTCGATCGAGTAGCCGTTGTTCAACGGATCGAGCAGCGAGTTCAGGACGGTGGTGATCGCCCCGGTGCCGGACGTGAACGTGATCTGCGACTCGGTCCGGCCGCTGCCGTTGGAGGACGTGGCGGCGTTGTTCTGGATCGTCAGCGCCGACGTCTCAGCGAAGCTGCCGGCGATGGTGAAGGAAATGAGCGTCCCGAACGTCGTGTCGAACAGGTTAAAGGTGCCGGACCGGTTCACGAACTCGGTCGGAGCCGACGAGAAGCTCACCGTCTGCGTTGCCGTGTTGATGATGGCCGCATGGGCGGAACCGGCGAAAGCGAGCGCCGCGGCGCCGGCGAGAATTGCATTCCTGAAACCGCTCATATCGTCCTCATTCGTTTGAACCCGACGCCGAAGCATCTATTGACGAGACATTTGCAAAGCCTGTGCCAGACGCATAACCCATTGACTTCGCACAGGAGACATCGTGGTGTGGGTAGATCGTTGTCGGAAAACTTTACGTTTATCGGCTCGGCCTGAAGGGAAACGTCGGAAAAAATGACAGTGGACAGACGGTGTTGTCACGTTGTCGCCCGTCGATGGCCATTATAGGGTGCGCATCGTGACACACGCCATCCTGTTGACGCCCGGCCCGCTCACGACCGCGGATGCCACGCGCGCCGCGATGGGGCGCGACTGGGGATCGCGCGATGGCGACTTCATCGCGACCAGCGAGCGGATGCGCCAAAGGCTCGGGACCCTGGCCAACGCCGGGGCCGGCCATGCGGTAATCCCCCTTCAAGGCGCCGGCACGTATGCCGTCGAGGCTGCGATCGGCACGCTGGTGCCGCGGGAGGGGCGGCTGCTGGTGCTGGTCAATGGCGCGTATGGGCGCCGCGCCGTCGATATCGCCCGGCGGCTGGGGCGGAGCGTGGTGGCGCTGGAGAAGCCGGAGGACGAGGCGTTCGGTGCGGAGGCGGTCGCCGAGGCGTTGCGGGCCGACCCGGCCGTCACCGACGTGCTGCTGGTGCATCTGGAGACCACCAGCGGCCTGGTGAACCCGCTGGCACCGATCGCGGCCGCCGTCCACGCCGCCGGGCGCCGCCTTCTTCTCGATGCCATGAGCTCGTTCGGCGCCATACCCATCGATCTGGCCGAAACCCCCTGCGCCGCGCTGATGGCATCTGCCAACAAGTGCCTGGAGGGCGTGCCCGGCCTGGCCTTCGTCATCGCCGAAACCGGGCACCTGGCTGCAATGGCGGGGAATAGCGCGAGCACGAGCCTGGATCTGCAAGCGCAGCACGCCGGGTTCGTGGCGAACGGGCAGTGGCGGTTCACGCCGCCGACGCATGTCGTGGCCGCGTTGTCGGCGGCGCTGGACCAGCTCGATGCCGAGGGCGGCGTTGCCGCGCGGGGGGCACGGTATCGGGCGCACATGGATGCGCTGGTGGTAGGGATGCGGCGGTTGGGTTTCGAACCCTATCTGCCGCCGGAGTTGCAGGGACCGGTGATCCTGACGGTGCGGGATCCCGGCGGGTGGTTCCGGTTCGTGTCCTTATATGATGCGCTGCATGCGCAGGGTATCGTGCTGTATCCGGGGAAGCTGACGCGTGAGGCCAGCTTCCGGATCGGGTGCATCGGGGCGATCACGCTCGACGACATCCATCGCACGCTCGATGCGATCGGCGCGTTCGTGGCGACGGCGCGGGCGGCGGCGTAGCGCTACCCGGCGCCCAGCTCGCGGGACCGGGCCGTGGCGGCGGTTATGGCTTCGGAGACCAGGCGGGGCCAGGCGTCGTCCCGCATCAGCACGGCCAGCGCGCGCTGCGTCGTGCCGCCCGGGCTGGTGACGGCGATGCGCAGGGTGGCGGCGTCCTCGGTGCTCGCGGCCAGCAGCGCGCCCGACCCCGCGACGGTGACGCGGGCGAGCTGGCGGGCCAGGGCGGGGGGCAGACCTTGTTCGAGTCCGGCGCGCTCCAGCAGTTCCGCCAGCAGGAACACGTAGGCGGGACCGCCGCCGGAGATGGCGGTGACGGGGTCGATCAGCGACTCGTCGTCGACCCAGGCGACAGCGCCGACGGCCGCAAGCAGCGTATCGGCCAGGGCGCGCTGGGTGGGTGCGATCCCGGGACCGGGGAAGGCGACGGTGATGCCCTGGCGGATCGCGGCCGGTGTGTTGGGCATGGCGCGGATGATGGGCGCGCCGGGCATGGCCGCCTGCATGCGGGCGACGGTGGTGCCGGCCATGATGGACAGCGCCATGGACGGGGCCGCGAACCGCGCGGCGGCAGGCATGACGTCGCCGGCATTCTGCGGTTTGACGGCCAGCACGACGCAGGCGGGCGCGAAATCGGCCGGGACGTCGTCCAGCGACGGCAGCACCGTCACGTCCGGCCCGGCCAGCGTGGCGGCGACGAGGGCCGGATCGACGACGATGGACGGCGCCAGCCCACGCTCCCGCCAGCCAGCCAGCAGGGCCGCGCCCATCTTGCCGCCGCCGACGAGCAGCAGCGGCGGCAAGGGATCCATCGTCAGGCCTCGCCCACGCACTCCAGCATGGCGGCCTGCAGCGCGTCGGCCGGGGACTTGCCGCCCCAGAGCACGAACTGGAAGGCGGGGTAGAAGCGTTCGCACTCGGTGATGGCGATGTCGACCATGTCCTCGAGGCTTTCCGCGCTGGCGCCCGGGGCGCCGCGGAGGAGGACGGCGTGGCGGAAGACGGGCATGCCGTCGTCGCTGTCCATCCCGAAATGGCCGATCCAAAGGCGCTCGTTGGCCAGCGACAGCAGTTCGTACAGCGCGGCGCGGCGCTTCTCCGGCACCTTCAGGTCGAAGGCGCAGGTGAAGTGCATGGCGCTGATCTCGGTGGACCAGCTGAAGTACAGGCCGTAATCGCACCACTTGCCGGGGGCCTCGGCGGCCATCTCGGCTTCGGTGTGACGCTCGAACGTCCAGTCGTTGGCGGCGACGACCTGCTCCATGATGTCGAGGGGATTGGCGGATGTTTCCGAGGCGCTGTGGAAACTGAGTGACATGCGGGGTCTCCCCATGTTGGAGGCAGGCCGGGCCGTGTCGCGGCGGGCGGGGCTGCCCCCGCGAATCGCCGCTGTCCCGACACTACCGGCCGGTATCGAGCCGCAGCAAGAGCCGCGGCACGCCCGGCCCGCGCCCTTATGCTGCGTTGCAGAATTGTGTCGGGCGCCTTCGTCAGGCCACCGAGGGTGGTGGCGTCGGCGCGCCGCCCTCGCCGGGGGCGGAGGGCATGGCGGCGGGCGGCGCCTCGGTGCCGCTGACGGCCGGGTCGGGCGGGACGTGGGCGGTGGCGACGGCGTTGGTCGTCGAAAGCTCGGCCAGCTTCGCCTCCAGCGCCGCGATCCGCAGGTCGGCCGCTTCCTGCCCAGCGCGGGCGGCGGCGGCCATCTCCTGCACCGCCTCCAGGTCCTCTCGCTTGACGAGGTCGAGCTTGCGGATCGCCTCGTCGACGCGGGCGCGGATGGTGGTTTCCGCTTCCTCGCGCAGGCCGGCGAGGGCGGAGAAGGCGCCGCCGGCGACGCCGGCGAGGTCGTCGAAGAAGCGCGGGCGTTCGGTCATGGTCAGGCCTCCGTCTTTGCTCGGGATATGATGACGCGGCGGGCGTTTTGTCAGGGGGGCCGCGGCGGTCCTATAAGGCGCGCATGATCCTGGTCACCGGCGGCGCCGGCTTCATCGGCAGCAACCTGCACGTGGCGCTCCTGGCGCGCGGGCGGCGCGTGGTGGTGGCCGACTGGCTGGGCGACGGCGACAAGTGGCGCAACCTGGCGGCCCACCCGCCCGAGCGGCTGATCGCCCCGGAGGCGCTGGACGCCTGGCTGGACACCGGGCCGCAGCTGGACGCCGTCGTGCATCTGGGCGCGATCAGCGAGACGACGGCCACGGACGGGGACCTGGTGTGGCGAACGAATTTCGAGCTGTCGTGGCGGCTGTGGCAGTGGTGCGCCGCCCACGCGGTGCCGTTCCTGTATGCAAGCTCGGCCGCCACATACGGTGACGGGTCCGCCGGGTTCGACGACGATATCGATGGCCTGGACGCACTGCGGCCGTTGAACCTGTACGGCTGGAGCAAGCACGCCTTCGATCTGCGGGTGCGGCAGGCGTTGAGGGACGGGGAGCCGGCGCCGACGCGCTGGGCGGGCCTGAAGTTCTTCAACGTGTTCGGGCCGAACGAGTATCACAAGGGGCGGATGGTCTCGGTCGTGAAGGTGAAGCACGACGAGGTGGCGGCCGGGCAGGCGCCGCGGTTGTTCCGGTCGGACCGGGCGGACGTGGCGGACGGGGCGCAGCGGCGGGATTTCATCTGGGTGGAGGACGTCGTCGACGTGCTGCTGTGGCTGCTGGAGACGCCGGGGGTCTCGGGGCTGTTCAACCTGGGGACCGGCGTCGCGCGCACGTATCTCGATCTCGCGCATGCCGTGTGCGACGCGGCCGGGCGGGCGCGGGACGTCGCGTTCGTGCCCATGCCGCCGCCGCTGGTGGGGCAGTACCAGTCCTTCACGCAGGCGCGTATGGACCGGTTGCGGGCCGCAGGGTATCCGGGCCAGTTCACGCCGCTGGAGGACGGCATCGCCCGCTACGTCCAGCGGTATCTCGCCTCCGGAGCGCCGTATCGATGATCCCTGTCCTCATCTTCCCGGCGATCGACCCGGTGCTGATCCAGATCGGGCCGCTCGCGATCCGCTGGTACGCGCTGGCGTATATCGGCAGCCTCGTGCTGGGGTGGCGGATCGTGCGGCGGCTGGTGCGGCTCGACCCCGTGGTCGCGACGCCGGAGCAGGTCGACGACTTCCTGACCTGGGCGACGCTGGGCGTCGTGCTGGGGGGGCGGCTGGGGTACGTGCTGTTCTACCAGCCGTCGTTCTACCTGTCCCATCCGCTGGAGGCTTTGGCGGTGTGGCAGGGGGGCATGAGCTTCCATGGCGGGGCGCTGGGGGTGCTGATCGCGTGCTATCTGTTCGCGGTGCGGCGTGGCTTGTCGTTCCGCGGGTTTGCCGACCGGGTGTGCGTGGTGGTCCCGATCGGGCTGGGGCTGGGACGGGTCGCGAACTTCATCAACGGGGAGCTTTGGGGCCGGGTGGCGTCGCCGGATTTGCCGTGGGCGATGGCGTTCCCGAATGCGGGGCCGGAGCTGCGGCACCCGAGCCAGTTGTATCAGGCGGGGCTGGAGGGCCTGGCGCTGCTGGCGGTGATGGCGGTGCTGTGCGCGCAGCCGGGGGTGCGGGCGCGGTTCGGGATGCTGTCGGGCGCGTTCCTGGTGGGGTATGGCGTGGCGCGGATCATCGGCGAGTTCTTCCGGCAGCCCGATGCGTTCCTGGGGTTCCTGTATGCCGGGGCGACGATGGGGCAGGTGCTGTCGGTGCCGATGATCCTGGCGGGGGTGGCGCTGATCGTGGCGGCACGGCGGCCTGCGGCATAGTCCGTCGATGTCACAGGCCGGGCAGGCGCGGCGGCTGCCCGATGTCCGGCTGCCGCGCGACGATCGCATACGGGTCCTCGAGCGGGCGGCGGATGCGGGTTTCTCGCCGCGCCCGTGCCAGTGCTTCTCCCGCAGCATAGCGTCGGCCGCGTTTTTCCCCGACCGGGTCCAGGAGCCCGGCATCCGTCAGCCGCCTCAAATCCCGCGATGCGGTCGCCTCTGTGACGCCCGCCTCGGTCCGGTAGCGCTGGTTCGTCAGGCTGAGGCCGAGCGCCGCATCGAAGGTGGGCAGGAGCGACCGGTCCGGCATTCCCGCTTCGGTCGCGATCGCGGACACCCTCTCGAACAGGCGTTCGTACTCGTCGTGCCGTCGAATCAGCGTCGCGGCCTGCTGATAGTGCGCTTTGAGGCAGAAGCGGATCCAGGGATGGGCGTCGTGATGGGGGTTCCAGGCGCCTTGGCCGATCCTGGCCAGGACGTCGTAGTATTCGGCCGTGTTCCTGCCGAGCCATTCTTCGATGCTCGAGAAGACGGGATGCAGCAGACCCTCCCGCGCGAGCACGAAGGTCTGCAATGCGCGGGCCATGCGGCCATTGCCGTCCTTGAAGGGGTGGATCATGGCGAGGTTCAGGTGAGCCATCGCGGCGCGGATGATGGGCGACACGTCGGGATCGGGGCTCAGCGCGGCCACGAGTTCGGCGATAAGCCCGATTATGGCGTCGGGATCGGGCGCCTCGTAGACGACGTCGCCGCCGGGGTCGCGGACCACGAAGACGGGGCCTGGTCGCCATTGTCCCGGGTATTTGCCCATGTCGTAGCCGACCATCATGAAATGCAGGCTTTTCAGGAACTGGCCGCCGAATTCGAAGCTGGGGTCGTGGGCGGCCTGCCCGATGAACGTGAGGGCGTTGCGATAGCCGAGGATGGCCGACCAGGTTTCGGTATGCTGGTCGATCGGCGGTTCGCCCTCCACCGCGGCAACGGCTTCGTCCATCGTGGCGTGATACCCCTCGATGCTGTTCGATCCCTGGATGGCGCGGGCGAAGGAACTGCGGCGGAGGGTGCCGGCCCAGCGCCGGGGTGCGGTCATCGTGTGGATTGCAAGGCGGTCGCGCTGGTGCGCGATCAGGTCGAGGACGTCCTGGTCTGCCTGGTCCAACCCGGGTATTCGGAAGATCATGTTGGTTAGCGGGATATCGTGCTGAGGAATGCGGTTGGATAACACACAGCTTGATCCGGTGATACCGGCACTGGAGCGGCTTGACGCCTTCATGGCGCGCGCCAATGCCGCATACTACGCGGCCCACGACCCGTTCCGCGACTTCACCACCGCGCCCGAGATCACGCAGGTGTTCGGGGAGGTGCTGGGGCTTTGGGCAGCGGTCGTCTGGGGGCAGATGGGGCGTCCGGACCCGGTGATCCTGGCCGAGCTGGGGCCGGGGCGGGGGACGCTGATGCGGGATGCGCTGCGGGCGGCGGGGCAGGCGGCGCCGGCGTTCCGGGCCGCGGTGCGGGTGCATCTGGTGGAGAGTTCGGCGCGGTTGCGGGCGGCGCAGGCGGGACTGGTGCCGGATGCGGTGTGGCACGGGGCGGCGGCGGAGATCCCGGGCGGGCCGATGATCCTGCTGGCGAACGAGTTTCTCGATGCCCTGCCGATCCGGCAGTTCGTGCGGCGTGGGGCGGGCTGGACGGAGCGGCACGTGCGGGACGGTGCGCTGGTGGAGATCGCGGCGACGGGGCCGGACCGGGCGGCCGCCGAGGGCGAGGTGGTGGAGGTCAACGAGGCCGGGCTGGAACTGGTTTCGGGGCTGGCCGGGCGGTTGGCGGCGCAGGGCGGGGCGGCGCTGTTCCTGGATTACGGCCCGGCGGCGGGCGCGCCCGGGGATAGTTTGCAGGCCTTGCGGGGCGGCAGGCCGGCTGATCCGTTGGCGGAACCGGGGGCGGCGGACCTGACCGCACATGTCGATTTCGGGGCGGTTGCGGCGGCGGCCCGGGGCCGCGGGGCCGTGGTTCATGGCCCGCTGGCGCAGGGGGTGTTCCTGGCGCGGCTGGGGCTGTTCCAGCGGACGGGGGTGCTGGCGCGGACGCAGCCGCCGGCGCGGGCGGCGGGGCTGGTGCAGGCGGCGCAGCGGCTGGCGGAGCCGGACCGGATGGGCGGGCTGTTCAAGGCGCTGGCGGTCTGCCAGCCTGGGCTGCCCATGGCGCCGGGCTTCGAATGACTGCCGAATTCCTTGCAAGTTCCATCCTTGATGCCCGGCATGGCTTCTTCACGCGCCGCGGCGGGGTCAGCACCGGGCCGTTCGCGAGCCTGAATTGCAGCCTGTCCAGCCCGGACGACCCGGCCGCGGTTGCCGAGAACCGCGCGCGGGTGCAGGCGGCGCTGGGGGCTTCGCATCTGCTGGGGTGCACGCAGGTGCATGGGGCGGATGTCGCGACGGTGGTCGCGGCGTGGGCGCCGGGGCAGGGGCCGCGGGCGGATGCGCTGGTGACGGCGGTGCCGGGGGTGGCGCTGGGCGTGATCACCGCCGATTGCACGCCGGTGCTGCTGCATGACAGGACGGCCGGCGTCGTCGGGGCCGTGCATGCGGGGTGGCGCGGGGCGCTGGCGGGGGTTCTGGAGGCGACGGTGGGGGCGATGGAGGCGTTGGGGGCCACCCGGGCGGGGATCGCGGCGGCGATCGGGCCTTCGATCCGGCAGGCGTCGTATGAGGTGGGGCCGGATTTGCGGGACGCGGTGCTGGCGCAGGATACGGGGGCGGGGCGGTTCTTCGTCGATGGGCGGCCGGGGCGGTGGCAGTTCGACCTGGCGGGGTATTGCGCGGCGCGGCTGGCCGGGGTGGGACGTGTGGATACGCTGGATGCGGACACGCTGGCGGACGAGGCGCGGTTCTTCAGCCATCGGCGGCGCACGCTGTCGAACGCGGGCCCGATCGGGCACCAGATCAGCGCGATCGTGCTATAGGGCCGGGCATGCGTGCCCTTTTTCTCCTGCTTCTGCTCGTTGGCTGCGGCGGGTTGCCGCAACCCTTCTTCGGCAATCCCGGGGCCGTGGGCAGCCGGTTGGCGGAGCCCCCGACCGGGCGGCTGGCGGTGCCGACGCCCACGCAGTCGCTGCTGACGGATGCGGCGGCCCGGGCCTGGGCGCAGGCGACGGCGGATGCGTTGCAGGAGCAGGAGATCCCGGCCAACGCGGCCACGCCGCGCCGGGGGGACTGGACGCTGGTGCTGGCGGCGGAGATCCGGGGCGAGGGGGTCGTGCCCAGCTACACCGTGCAGAACCCGAAGGGGGAGCCGCAGGGGGTTTCGGAATCGCCGCCGATCCCGAGCCGCGATTGGGCCAGCGGCGACCCGGCCGTGCTGAAGGCGGCAGCGGCGCAGGCGGCGCCCGGCATCTCGTCGCTGCTGAACCGGATCGAGGCGGCGCGGCGGCAGAGCGATCCCAACAGCCTGGTCAACCGGCCGGCGCGGGTCTGGCTGGCGGGGGTCACGGGGGCGCCGGGGGATGGCAACCGCAGCCTGCCGGAGCAGATGCGGATCAAGATGGCGGCGGCCGGGCTGGTGGTGCAGGACACGGCGAAGGACGCTGATTTCAAGCTGGAGGGGCAGGTGGAGACGGCGCGGGGGGCGAACAACCTGGTGCGGGTGGAGCTGCAATGGATCGTCAGCGACGCGCGGAGCGAGCGCGGGCGGATCGTGCAGATCAACGAGGTTCCGGGGCGGACGATCAACCCGTACTGGGGCGACGTGGCGATCGTGGTGGCGGAGGAGGCGGCGGGGGGGGTTCGGGACGTGATCGCGAATGCGGGCGGGGGCCAGGGGGGCGGCCAGGGAAAGAAGTAGGGGTCAAGGGGCGGCGGCCGCGATCAGGGTCAGGACCTGGGCGCGGTCCTTGGCCTGTTCGGAGGGAGCGAGGGCGTCGTAGGGGATGAGGCTGGGGTGGTGGCGACTTGCGTCGTCGCGCACCGGGGCGTGGCGCCAGCCGCGTTCGATGCGGTCGGCCATCCAGCGGCGGTGCTCGATGCGGGCCATGATGTCCAGGGTCGCTTCGTCGGGGCGCGCGCCCGGAGTGTAGCCGGCGGCGGCGAACAGGATGGGGGCGTGGGCGGCGGAGACCCGGTTGGCCTCCCGCATCGTTTCCGGCAGCGCGTCCCAGGCGGCGCGGGCGGCGGGGGAGCCGCCGCCGAGGGTTGGGGCGTCCCGGAGGTAGCGGGCGTGGAGCGCGACGGCGTGGGATTCGGCGTCGCGGTCCAGGAGCGCGTCGAGCGTGTCGCGGCGGAGGACGCCGCCGAAGACCTGGATGGCGCCGAGGGCGTCGAGCGCCCGGCCTTCCCGGGACTGGCGCAGGAGGATGCGGGCGTCCCGGGTTCCGAGGGGGCTGGCGCGGCGGAAGGCCAGGGCGGCGGCGAGGCCGGGGGCGTCGGGCATCAGGACGACGGCGAGCTGCGGGGGGGTCCAGCCCTCGGGCGGGGTGGCGGGGTGGGGGGGGAGGACGGTCAGATCGGCCACCAGGGGCAGGTCGGGGCGGTCGGCCGACCAGGTGGCGAAGGCCCGGGTTTCGGCGGGGTCGAGCAGGAGGGTGAGGCGGGGGGGGCGGTCCGGGTCGTCCTGTGCGGCGACGAGGAGCTGGCCGAGAATCTGCCGCCACTGGCCCGCCAGGCCGGCGACGAGGATGTGGGTGCGGAGGGCCGGGGCGGTCTTCAGAAAGATGGGGGCCGCGGTGCGGAGGGCGGCGCGCAGCGTGTCGCGGTCGGGCGAGATGCGGCGCCAGCGGGCGCGCTGTCCGCCGGCGGCCGTGTCGAGCGCGGCGCCGAGGGCTTCGGCGAGGGCTTCGTCGTCGAGTGCGACGGCGAGGAGGAGGGGCTTGGCGCCGGGGGGGCGAGCCTGGGCGGCATCCAGGGCGAGCATGGCGCGGTCGACGTTGATGAGGTCGTCGGCGGCGGCCAGGATGACGGCCCTTGCGTGGCCGAGCGTGTGGGGGGTGAGGTCGGCGGCGGTTGCGTGGAGCAGGCCGGGGAGGCGGGCGAGGGCGGCGGCGCCGATGCGCTCCGTGCCGCAGACGACGATGCGGTCGCGGCCGAGCGGGAGGGCGCGGCGGAGGGGGCGGACGGCGGCGGCGAGCAGCGTCAGCCCGGCGTATGCGGCGAGGACGGGAAGGAGCAGGCGGGCGACGTGGATTTGCCAGGGAATGGGGGCGCCGATGGCGATGGGGAACTGGACGGTGACGAGCTGGAGGGTGCGGTAGACGTTGTCGGACCATCCGGCGGGGCCGTCGGGGGGGGTGTGCAGGGTCCAGCCCCAGAGGCCGAGGGCGAAGGCGAGGCCGCCGACGAGGGCGCGGCGGGCGGCGATGTCCATCAGACCTCGACGATCTTGACGCGGGCGAGGCGGGCCCAGCCCTGGACGTCTTCGAGCATGAGGGTGGCGACGGCGGCGAGATCGCTGCCGAGGGCCTGGGAGGCCAGGGGGGCTGTGAGATCGAGCTGTTCGATCTGCACCTTTGCGTTGGTGAAGGCGGCGTGCATGGTTTCCGACTGCTCGGCGAGCATTTCGAGGTCGGCGTAGGCGCGGATGCCGAAGAAGGCAGCGGAGACGGCGGGGAGGATGGCGCCGAAGATGCCGAAGCCGAGGAGGGTGAAGTCCGCCCAGGGCTCGTGGTAGGCGTGGCTGGTCAGGAGCATGAGCTTGGCGGCGACGATGGCGACGACGAGCAGGAAGGAGATGTCGGCGATCCTGATCATCATCTTGCCGGCGCGGGTGTATTGGGCGTGGCGGGTCTTGTGGTAGGCGATCTGTTCGTCCAGCAGGTCGTTCAACGCGACCTTGCGGGCGTGTTCGATGCGGTCCGGGTCCATGACGCCGGCGACCAACGGCGTTTCGCGCAGCCAGGCGCTGAACATCCAGGCGACCCAGGACGGGCCGGTGTGGGCCGGGTCAGGGTGCGCGGGGTCGATGGGGTCCGGGGCGGGTGCGGTGGTGCACCAGGCGCCGGCGCGGGGGACGGCCCATCCCAGCGGGGCCAGCGCCTGCTGCTTGCGGCAGAGCTCGGCCAGCAGGCGGTAGTCGATGGCCCGGCGCTGCCACTCCGCCATCGTCTCCATGACGACGAGGCCCATCAGGAGCATGAGGGCGAGGAACTCGGCGGTGGTGGCAAGCAGCTTGGGGCCGTGCCACTGCGCGAGGCCGAGGGAGATGCCGGCGAAGGAGAGGGCGGTGGCGGCGAGGAAGAAGCCCCAGACGTAGGCGGAGCGGTGGCGTTTCGCGTATTCGCCGGCGCGGCCGTCGGGGTGGAGGTAGCGTTCGTACCAGCGCCGGGCATCGGGGTCCGTGGGCGGCCGGGGCCCGGTGTAGGGGGGGTTGCCGCCCATGGTGGCCATGAGCCAGCCGTGCAGGCGGAGGACGGCGGGCACTTTGCGCGGCTGCTCGTCGGCGAAGATCTGCAGCGGGGTCCGGGCGGGGCGGACGAAGCGATGCCAGGCCTTGCGCGCGAGGTGGCCGATCTTGTGGAGGAGGCTGTGGCCGTGCTGGGGGTGGGTGCGGGGGGGGAGAAGGAGACGGTCGAGGTAGATCTGGAGGTGGTGCCCGACGGGTTTGGGCTTGCGCTCGGGGCCGGGGCGGATGTCGTGCGCGTCCTCGATCCAGCGGGGGGGTGCGGTGGCGTCGGTGGCGTGGAGGCAGATGACGGGGGGGCCGAAGTTCGCGGCGTAGCGGATGGTTTCGGCGGCGCCGCCGCGCTTGCCGGGCAGGCCGTCCCAGATGGCGACGATGATGTCGGTGTTGCGGACGACGAGTCGGCCGACGGCTTCGTAGGCGTGGCCGGGGTCGGTCGTGAGATTGCCGTCGAGTTCGAGTGTGGCGGCGGCCTGGTCGAGGAGGTCTTGGAATTCGGGGATGGTGGTGGGGAAGGTCTGTTCGTAGTGGGCTCGGCGGAAGGGCATGGGGACGGTGAGGGCGTAGTTTTGTGCCAAGGCGGCGGCGGCGACGAGGCGGTCGGCGCCTTCGGCGAGGGGGGAGAGGAGGCGGAGGGTGGTGGCGTGGCGGGTGCGGGCCTGGTTGGCGATGGAGTCGAGGAGGGTGGCTGTCTGTTGTTCGAGGCGGGCCTGGTGCTTGGGGCAGATGGCGCGGGCGCCGGTGACGCCGATGCGGAGGGTGGTGGCCTGGGGGGGGTGGGTCATGGGTCAGGGGTCCACGCGTGGGGCGTTGGGCAGGTTATGCTGGTTGGTTTCTCGGCGTTGCGGAGCTTCGTTTCCTGCGGCGGGACACACCCACCCCCGGCCCCTCCCTGAACTCAGGGAGGGGGGAAGCGGGAAGGCGTCCGTGGGCGGGGCGGGGGTCATGGGGTTCTGATGGGGCAGGCGGCGGCGAGGAGGGTGGCGGCGGCTTCGAGGTAGACGTCGCGCTGACGGTCCTGGGGGAAGCGGTCGGCGAGGAGGCGGGCCTGGGCGTCGAGGCGTTGGGCGGTGGGGCAGGCATCTTGGCCGGCCTTGAGGTGGAGGTTGGCCAGCTTGTAGAGGCTGACGAACAGGTCGCGCTGCCAGATTGCGTTGCCCGTGTCGGCGGCGGCCAGGCGTTCGGCGATGGTCATTCCTTTGCGGAAGGCGGCCAGCGCGCCGGCCAGGTCGCCCCGGGCCACCAGCACGTCGCCGATCTTGCTGTGGCTGATCGAGAGGTCGCGCTGCCACTGTGCGTTGCCTGCGTCGGCGGCGGCGAGGCGTTCGGAGATGGTCATGTCTGCGCGGAAGGCGGCTAGCGCGCCGGCGAGGTCGCCCCGGGCCACCAGCACGCCGCCGATCTTGTTGTGGCTGATCGAGAGGTCGCGCTGCCATTGTGCGTTGCCCATGTCGGCGGCGGCGAGGCGTTCGGCGATGGTCATTCCTGCGTGGAAGGCGGCCAGCGCGCCGGCCAGGTCGCCCTGGGCCATCAGCACGCCGCCGATCTTGCCGTGGCTGACCGAGAGGTCGCGCTGCCATTGTGCGTTGCCCGCGTCGGCGGCGGCCAGGCGTTCGGCGATGGTCATATCTGCGCGGAAGGCGGCCAGCGCGCCGGCCAGGTCGCCCCGGGCCACCAGCACGTCGCCGATCCTGTTGTGGCTGATCGAGAGGTCGCGCTGCCATTCTGCGTTGTCCGGGTGGGCGGCGGCGAGGCGTTCGCGGATGGTCATTCCTGCGCGGAAGGCGGCCAGCGCGCTGGCGAGGTCGCCCCGGGCCACCAGCACGTCGCCGATCTTTTCGTGGCTGATGGAGAGGTCGCGCTGCCATTGTGGGTTGCCCGCGTCGGCGGCGGCGAGGCGTTCGGAGCTTGTTCGATACGTGGTGAAGGAGGTGAGTGCCTTCTGCAGGTCGCCGCGTGTCACGTGGATGTCGCCGATCATGGCAGCGCATCGGCCGGGCCAACCGGGCGACGCCGGGGGGGATGCGGCGGATAGGTTCGACAGCATTGCCCACCATTCGAGCGCCATCGTCCAAGCCTCCGGGCGCTGTAGCGTCGTTGCGCCTGCCCATATCGCGGCCAGGGCATCGTGATTGACCCGCGGCGCCAGGGTGGGGGCGCCCAGGATGGAGACGAGGCGCGGGAGGACTGCGGCGGCGAAGTCGTCCGGGGCTGCAAGCGTTGCGGGGGTCCAGAGGTGGGCGAGGAGGGCGCGGGCGCCTTCGGCGGGGTCGAGCATGAAGTCGCTGGTGGCGGCGTCTCGGCGGAGGAACTCCAGGAGGGCGGGGTGCCAGGCGGTGAGGGAGTCGGCGCGGACCGGGAAGAGGCTGCCCATGCGCTCCACGGCTTTCAGGCGATCGAGGTCCGACCAGTGCATGACCGCTTTCAGCACGGGGATGGGGACGGGCTGGCCGGCGGCGGCCAGCATCTGCAGGGGGGGGCGGATGGCGGTGCCGTAGAAGCCGAGGTCCTGGAACTGGCGCTCCATCCATCGGAGCAGGATTCCGTCCAGGCCTTGCGGCAGGGGCAGGGGGTCGTCGATGGCGATCTTGCCTTCGCCCACGGCCTTCCGCAGCAGCGTCAGGGCGAGCATGTTGCCCTGGGCCGCTTTGACGATGCGCGCCACTTCGCGATCCAGCCCGTCGGCCGTTTGGCCGCGGTTGCCGCGCCAGGCCTTGGCGTAGACCGCGATGTCTTCATCGTTGCCGGCGTCGTCCTCGATGTGGTGGCGGTCGATGTCGACGAGCTTCGTCGTCAGCCGGGGTTCATCTCGGGTGGTCAGGATCAGGGCGACCCAGGGGGGAAGGTGTTTCGCCTTCTCGATCAGGACGTCCAGCAGCGGGCTGCGGCCGTCCTTCATGCTTTCGTCGAGGCTGTCGATGATGAAGACGAGGCGGTCGGCGCCGCGGCCGTTGGGCGTGACCAGGGCATCGTTCAGCAGCGCGTCGAAGAGGTCGCTGCCGTTGGCGCGGCGCACCCAGTCGCCTGCGGGGTCGCGGACGGCCTTCGCGTGCAGCAGGCGGAGGCGGTAGTCGGGGAGGCGGGTCGCGGCGAGGTAGGCGAGTGTGCAGACGACGGAGGCCGGGTCGGTTCGGAGGTCGCTGCCGGCGCGGCAGAGATTGAGGGCCACGACGGTCGCGCGCTGGGTGTCGGCGAGCCAGGCGGCGAAGGCGGACTTGCCGGCGCCCGGGCCGCCGGTGATGCAGAGGATGCGCTTTTCGCCTTTCCGCCAGGCCTCGACGTGGTCGAGCAGCCAGCGGCGGCCGACGAAGCCTTCGAGCAGGGCGGGCATCTCGTATTCATGGGTCGTGGGGCCGAGCCAGTGGCGGAGGGTTCGCAGCTCGGTCGCCTGGTTCAGCGCGTCCTTGTCGTTGAGCACGGCGAGCAGGGTTGCGGTTTTCTGGGCGAGCCAGGCCGGGTCGGTTCCGCGTGTGGGCCAGTCCGTCATGTCGATGGCGTTTCGGCGGTCGATCCGGGTGGGGAAGGGCTCGGTGAGTGTTTCCAGCATGATGGGCGTCACCGGGCCGCCGTTGACCTGGCTGGCGAGCCATAGTTCGTCGAGGCAGACGGAGCCGTCGCGGAGCGCGTGGTCGCTG
This sequence comes from uncultured Acetobacteraceae bacterium, assembly GCA_964246015.1. GTDB lineage: Bacteria > Pseudomonadota > Alphaproteobacteria > Acetobacterales > Acetobacteraceae > JBBROS01. The sequence continues at coordinate 10,047 of CAXTPG010000017.1, read as the reverse complement.
AGGAAGGCGAGGGTGCGGTCGGTGTCGTAGAGGCCTGTGGTGATGCGGCGTCGCCAGTCCTCGTCGGGGGGGATGTCGTGCTTGTCCATCCAGCATTCGTGGCCGTTGGCGTTCAGCGCCTTGTAGATGCGCTCGACGAAGGGGGCGCTGGCGTCGCGGCCGTAGGAGAAGAAGAGCTTCATCGCGTCGTATCGTCGCCGAGATGGTTTGGGGGTGGCAAGGGGGATTGTCGTTTAGGGGGTGCTTCGGGCGGCGTGACGGGGAAGACGTCGCTCCGGAGGGGTGGAGATCGTGGAGAGGGGCGTGGGGATCGGATCGGGGCTGTTGGCGGAAGGTTCACCACCAAGGGCAACAAGGGCACCAAGGGTCGTGATTTGGGCCCGGGATTTGCGCGGGGTTCGTTGAGGTTTGGCCGGGGGGACGCCGGCGCTACGGGGGTTTGCTGCTGCGGGTCCTGGTTTGGGCTGCCGATTTGATTGGGGTCGGGCAAGGACTTGGTGGTCTTGGTGTCCTTGGTGGTGGTCTTTCGGCGATTTAAGGCGGCGACGTACGTGGATGGTGGGCTGCGCAAGGGCTTGCCCACCCTACGGGCCACCCCAGGGGGGGACGGTTTCAATTTCGGGAAAATGCCTCTACACAGCCCGCGCGCCGTCCGGGAACCCCTTCGCCCCATGAAGATCGTCGCCTGCAACAGCAACCGTCCCCTGGCGGAGAGCGTCGCCCAGGCGCTGCACCTGCCCTTGGCCAAGGCCAGCGTGCGGCGGTTCGCCGATATGGAGATCTTCGTCGAGATCCATGAGAACGTGCGGGGGGAGGACGTGTTCGTCATCCAGAGCACGTCGTATCCGGCCAACGACAACCTGATGGAGCTGTTGATCACCCTCGATGCGCTGCGGCGGGCCTCCGCGCGGCGGATCACGGCGGTCATCCCGTATTTCGGGTATGCCCGGCAGGACCGGAAGGCGGGGCCGCGGACGCCGATCAGCGCGAAGCTGGTGGCGAACCTGATCACCGAGGCAGGGGCGAACCGGGTCCTGACGATGGATCTGCATGCCGGGCAGATCCAGGGGTTCTTCGATATCCCGGTCGACAACCTGTATGCGGGTCCGCTCTTCAGCCGCGACATCCAGGCGCGGTTCGCCGGGCAGGAGGTGATGATCGTGTCGCCGGACGTGGGCGGCGTGACGCGGGCGCGGGAGGTTGCGTCCCGGCTGGATGTCGACCTGGCCATCATCGACAAGCGGCGGGAACGGGCGGGGGTCAGCGAGGTGATGAACGTCATCGGCGACGTGTCGGGCAAGGCGTGCATCCTCATCGACGACATCGTCGACAGCGGCGGCACGCTGCGGAATGCGGCGGATGCGTTGATGGCGCGGGGGGCGCGGTCGGCGAGCGTCTATGTGACCCATGGGGTGCTGTCGGGGCTTGCGGTGGGGCGGATCGTCGGGTCTTCGATCGAGAGCCTGACGATGACGGACAGCATCCAGGCGACGCCGGAGGCGGCGGCGGCCGCCAACATCCGGCAGTTCACGATCGCGCCCATCCTGGCCGAGGCGATGCAGCGCATTTCCGACGAAAGCTCGGTCAGTTCGCTGTTCGATTAAGGGAGAGACGCCATGAAGCTGTTCTATGCGCCCGGGGCCTGTTCCATCGGGATCCATGTCGTGCTCGAGGAGATCGGGCGGCCGTTCGAGCTGCAGAAGCTGGATATCCGCGCGGGGGAGGGGCAGACGCCCGAGTTCCAGGCGATCAACCCGAAGGGGAAGGTGCCGACGCTGCTGCGGGACGACGGGTCGGTGCTGACCGAGTATCCGGTGATCGCGCATTGGCTGGCGGAGACGAACCCGGCGGCCGGGCTGTGGCCCACGGACAAGGAAGCGGGGCTGCGCGCGGCGGAGGCGATGGATTACTGCGTCGCGACCATTCACATGCAGGGGTTCTCGCGCCTGTTCCGGGCGTCCAACTTCACGCCGAACGAGGCGGATCATGCCGCCGTGAAGGCGCGCGGGACGGAGCTGGTGGAGAAGGGCTTTGCCGTCATGGCGAAGGCGCTGGGCGACAAGGAGTGGATCGCGGGGACCTATAGCGCCGCGGATAGTGCGTTGTTCTATGTGGAGTATTGGGGCGGCAAGCGGCTGGGGATGACGTTGCCGGCGCCGCTGGCCGGGCATCTGGAGCGGATGCTGGCGCGGCCGGCGGTGCAGCGGATGATGGCGTCGGAGGGGCTGTCCTGATGCTGATGCAGCAGGCGTTCTGGTATCTGCGCCATGGCGAGACGGACTGGAACGCGCGGAACCTCAGCCAGGGGCGGGTCGACATCCCGTTGAACGCGGTGGGGCAGGCGCAGGCGGTGACGGCGGCGAAGCTGCTGCGGAACCGGGGGATCCGCACGATCGTGTCGTCGCCGCTGGGGCGGGCGCGGGAGACGGCGCTGGTCGCGGCGGCGGAGGTCGGGCGCGAGGTGGCGTTCGACGAGGAGCTGCAGGAGGTGGCGTTTGGCGACCAGGAAGGCGAGCCGATGGGCGACTGGTACGACGACTGGATCGCCGGGCACCTGACGCCGCCGGGCGGCGAGCCGTTTGCGGCGTTGCGGGCGCGCGCGGTGCGGGCGCTCAACCGCGCCATCGCGCTGGAAAGCCCGGTGCTGGTCGTGGCCCATGGCGCGCTGTTCCGGGCGATCCGGGCGGAGATGAACCTCGAGATCAATGTCCGCACGCCCAACGCGATGCCGCTGTTCTGCGAGCCTGGGCGGACGCCGGCCGATCCCTGGACGTTGACCCCAGCGTCCTAGCCGCGATGCGGATCCTGTACAGCCATCGCATCCAGTCCCGCGACGGGCAGAGCGTGCACGTCGAGGAGCTGGTGGCGGCGTTCCGGGCGGCGGGGCACGAGGTGCTCGTCGTCGGGCCCAGCTTCTACGAGGATTCGGGGTTCGGCGGAGAGAGCAGCACGGTCGCGCGGCTGCGGCGGCTGCTGCCGGGAGTGGCCGGGGAGGTCGCGGAGCTTGCGTACAACATCCCGGCGTATCGGCGGCTGGCGACGGCGTGCGCGTCGTTCAAGCCGGACCTGATCTATGAGCGGTGCAACCTGCTGTATCTGGCGGGCACGTGGCTGGCGCGGCGGACGGGGTTGCCGTTGTTCATGGAGGTGAACTCTCCGCTGGCGGCCGAGCGGTCGTTGCACGGGACCCTGCGGTTGCAGCGGCTGGGGCACCGGCTGGAGCGGTGGACGTGGGCGAGTGCGACGCGGGTGCTGCCGGTGACGGGGGTGCTGGCGGAGACGGTCGCGGCCGCGGGGGTGGACCGGGCGCGGATCAGCGTCGTGCCGAACGGGATCGTGCTGGACCGGTTCCCGGAGACGCCGGCGCCGGGCGGGACGCCGCTGGTGCTGGGGTTCGTGGGGTTCGTGCGGGAGTGGCACGGGATGGATGCGCTGATCCGGAGCATGGCGGGGGATGCGGCGGCGCTGGCTTTGACGCTGGTGGGGGACGGGCCGGCGCGGCCGGGGCTGGAGGCGCTGGCCCGGGAGCTTTCCGTCCCGGTGCGGTTCACGGGGGTGGTGGCGCATGAGAGGGTGCCGGGGGAGGTGGCGGGGTTCGACATCGCGCTGCTTCCGAAGGTGGTGCCGTACGCGTCGCCGCTGAAGATCTTCGACTACATGGCGGCGGGGCGGCCGATCGTCGCGCCGGACCAGCCGAACATCCGGGAGATCCTGCGGGACGGGGAGACGGCCTTGCTGTTCGACCCGGCGGATGCGGGCGCGATGTGGGCGTGCGTGCGGCGGCTGGTGGGGGATGCGGGGCTGCGGGACGGGCTGGGGCGGGCGGCGCGGGCGGAGCTGGTGGCGCGGGACTATACGTGGGCGGGGAATGCGCGGCGGATCGTGGGGTGGGCCTCCTCCCCTCCCTGAGATGTCGCAGCCACTTCGGTGTTGACGGGCCTGAGCGCGGAGCCACCCACCCCTGGCCCTGGAAGGGAGGGGAAGCACAGACGCCGACCTGGCACACGATGTGTGGGTCCGGCAGCGTAGGCGGGCGATGGCTTTTGGCTGGTCAGCTCCGCCATTTGAGGGCGGTGGGGCGGAGGGGGTTCACGAAGGGGCGGCCTTCGGCGGCGGCTTCGAGGTATTCGCGTTTCAGGCGGAGGTACCAGCGGACCTGGACGTCGGCGCCGCCGACGAACATGGGGGCGGCGGGGGCGGCGTTGTCGGCCATCTTTACCGCGACCATGCGGTCCTGATCGAGGAACTCGCGGGCCATCCAGGCGGCGAAGGGGCGGAGGGGGCCGAGCCAGGCGGGGGTCCAGTAGATGCAGTAGTGGACGTCGGTCTCGGTGGGGGTGACGGGGGTTGCGGCGGCGAGCACGCAGGCCTGGTGGCGGTCGCCCTCGATGTGCTCGATGCGGATGCCGGGGAGTTCGATGGCGATGTCGATGTGGACGTTGCGGCCGAGCAGGCGGTAGGGGTTGGCGCCGTGCTTGAGGTGGTGGCGCAGCATGCGGAAGCCGCGGCCGGCGGGTTCGAAGTGCTTTTCCTTGGGACGCAGGCGGGCGGCCGGGTCCTTCTTCCACCAGCGGGAGGTGTGGACGAAGGCGGGGTGGCCCGGGTCGAAGAAGCCGGTGGCGGCGAGGTCGATGCCGCAGGGGAAGCGCATGGTGGTCGAGACCTGGGGCCAGGCGGTGCCGAAGCCGGGAACGGTGGGGATCTCGCCGGGGGGGCCATCGCCGACGAAGACCCAGATGTTGCCCTGGACCTCACGGCAGGGGTAGGTGCGGAGGCGGAAGCGGGCGGGGTCGGTCGACTCCTCGTCGACGAGGGACGGGATCTCGGTGCAGTGGCCGTCGGTGCTGCGGAAGGCCCAGCCGTGATAGCAGCAGCGAAGCGTGTCGCCGTCGAAGCCCGCGTGGCGGAGCGGCATGCCACGATGGGGGCAGGCCTCGGACACGGCGAAGACGCTGCCGTCGGCGCGGCGGCCGAGCAGCAGCGCCTCGTTCAGCAGCGTGACCGGCAGGGTCCGCCCGGCCTTCAGGCGGGTGCCGGACACGGCCAGGTACCAGAACTCCCGCAGCATCGTGTCCATGCGGGCTATGTAGCGTAATCGGCGGGGGCTGGCACCCCTGACGAGGGCGTGCCGAACGCCCGCGGACGCGTCGATTTCAGCTTTTCTGGACCGCTGCATCTCAAAATCTATTACGGTTGACATTCGATCCTGCAACGGATCAAGGTCCGCCGGTCCCGGGAGTGGAACGATGTTCGGCGGCCATCTGCGACGCATCTGTGCAGGGCTCGTGGCGGTCGCCGCGGCGGCGTGTTCGGTCCAGGTCGCCGCGCCGCCCGACCCGGCGATCGTGCAACGCGCCACCGCGCTGTACGAGACCCTGATCGTGTTCGAGCTGTCGATGCGGCGGCTGGCCGGCACGCGGGAGGGCGATCCCCGCAGCGCGGCCAACCGGGCGCGGTTCGACGGCTGGCGCGCGAGCGTGCAGACGATGGAGGCGATCGCCGCGGACCTGGATCCCGGGGTGGTGAACTGCGGCGCGTTCCTGGCCCGCGTCGGTGGGCGTCTGCCCGCGTCGTCGGCCGATGCGGTGCGGGAGGCTTCGGCCGCGGCCGGGGCGGCGGGGGCCGGGTCGGACTGCCAGACGCTGGGGATCGTGCGGTTGGGGCAACGGCTGGACCAGATGCTGGCGCTGAACGACCGGCTGTGCCGGGTTCCCGGGCTTGCCGAGGCGGATTTGGCCGCCCCGCCCCGGCCCCGCGCGGCGGCCCCGGCCCGGCTGCCGGAGTGCGAGGCGGTCTGGAGCGTGGAGCCGGGTTCCGGCGGCCGGCATGGGTTGGCGGTCGATCCGGTGCTGCGGGCGATCCGGGCGGTGCTGACGGTGCAGGACGCCAAGCGGCCGTCCGGCCGAGCGTGACAGGGGGAGAGCGACGATGGTTCTGGCCGACATTCTTGCCCCGATGCTGGACGCGGCCTCGGCCAGCGGCGCGTCGTTGTGGGACAGGGCGAGGTCGTTCGCGATCCCCGAGCTGGAGCAGGTCGCGAACCGGGTTCTGTCGATCGAGGCCGGGTTGGCGCGGGGCGTGTTCACGCAGCTTACGGCGAAGGAGCTGCTGGTGATGCAGATCGATTCCGCCGTCGACGTCCTGGTCGCGATGACGGAGCTGATCGTGTTCGAGGCGGAGACGATCATCAACGCCGCCCTGGCCGCGATCCGGGGCGTGGTCAACACCGCGGTCGGCTTCGCGCTGATCTGACGACGGGAGCCCGAGGTCATGCCCTTCCTTTTGAGACGCGGTCAGCCGAACCAGGCGCTGGAGGTCCAGCGGTGGCAGTATTTCCTGCATCGGCAGGGCATCAACGAGGTGGGCACGCTGGACGCGGAGTTCGGCCAGAACACGGAGCGGGCGACGGCGTTGTTCCAGCGGCAGAACCGGCTGGCGGAGACCGGGGCGCTGGATGCGTCGACGATCCAGGCCGCGGCGTCGCGCGGGTATACGGTCGTGGCCGACGACCATTACGACCGTCTCGCCGTCCCGTCCTTTCCGGCCCGGCCGGCGGGGCTTTCCTCGCCGACGCACGAGTCGAGGACGCGGCTGCTGGGCTGCTACGTGTTCTCGCAGCCGCCGCGGGCGCAGCGGTCCGACCCCGACGGCATCCTGATCAAGGGCGCGTGCGACGGCAGCAGCGACGACTGGGAGCGGGACAGCATCGTCCGGATCAGCATTCCGGAGATGGCGCAGCACCCTGTGCACAACGGGACGATCCGGGTGCATCGGCTGGCCGAACCCGGGGTGCGCGGGGTCTTCGCGGCGTGGGCGCGGGCCGACCTGCTGCACCTGATCGTCAGCTGGGACGGGTCGTTCGTGGCGCGGTACAAGCGCACGACCGAGGGATCGCGGCCCGAGGGGCACGGGGACAAGCTGAGCCGCGACGTGCCCGAGCTGTCGAACCACGCGTTCGGGACCGCCTTCGACATCAACGCGTCGCTCAACCCGTTCAGGAAGCCGCCGGCGCCGATGGGCGCGAAGGGGTGCGTCATGGAGCTTGTTCAAGGGGCGGCGGAGCACGGGTTCTTCTGGGGCGGTTTCTTTTCCGCCGGGTCCCGGGACGGGATGCATTTCGAGATGGCCCGGCCGGAGGGCTGAGCCACACGCGGCGACATCGAGGGAGTTTGCGATGCAACAGGCGTTCGACACCAACCGTGATTGCAGCCGGTTCCTGCCGTTCATGCGGGACCGGGGGTTCCGGACCGCGATCCGGTACTACACGGCGGCGGCGGGGCCGAAGCGGCTGACGCGCGGGGAGGCGGAGCGGATCGTCGCGGCCGGGTTCACGATCGCGGCCGTCTATCAGGACACGGCGCGGATGGCCGAGGATTTCAGCGAAGCCGTGGGCCGTGCCGCGGGCCGCCGGGCGCACGACCATGCGCTGTCGGTCATCGGGCAGCCGTCGGGGTCCGCGATCTATTTCAGCGTCGACTTCGATGCGTCGTCGGCCGAGCTGGCGGGGCACATCGTGCCGTTCTTCCGGGGCGTGCAGTCGGCCATGGAGGAGGCGTCGCTGGGGGGCGCGTCATACGACATGGGCGTGTACGGGTCGGGCCTCACGTGCCGCACGCTGTCGGAGGCGGGGCTGGTGCGGTTCACGTGGCTGTCGATGTCGATGGGGTTCCGGGAATCGCGGCAGTATCGCGACTCCCGGCAATGGGCGCTGCTGCAATCGCTGCAGGTGAGCAACGTGGCCACCCCGGCCGGATCGTTCGACTACGACCCCGACGAGATCGGGCCGGGGGGGTGCGGGGACTTCACGCTCGATCAGGTCGGGATACCGATCGTGCAGCCCGGGCGTTTCCGCGTGATCTCCCGGATTGGCCTGAACCTGCGGACCGGGCCGGGGACGGAGTTTCCGGTGATCCGGACCATGCCGCTGGGGACCGAGCTTTCGGTGATCGGACGGTCGGGCAACTGGGCGCTGGCGGATTTGCAGCAGGACGGGATCGCGGACGGGCATTGCCATTCGAGCCTGCTGGCGCCGGCCTGAACGGGGGTTCGCGGCAGCGCGGCGTGGCTGGCCGGGACGAGCCCGGCCATGACGCGTGTGGAACCGGGATCAGTTGCCGGGGAGGTTCGCGGCTTCGGGGAAGAAGAAGTCCTGCCACTTCGCCGGCTGTGTCTTCAGCACCTTCGTGACGGCCATGTGGGTCGCGACGGTCATCATGCCGAAGGGGGCGGTGGAGAAGCTGGTCCTGGGGTCGCCGATCTGCTTGAGCATGGAATCGACCGTGCCCTTGTCGCCGGTGGCCTTGAGGTACAGCTCGCACGCCTCGCGGGGGTTGGCGGCGATGTAGTCGCTGGCCTGCTGGGCGGCCTGCATGAAGGCCTTCATGATGGTGGGGTTGGCGTCGTGGAACTTCGTCGTCGCGAAGTAGACGGCGTTGCTGTAGGGGCCGCCGAGGATCGCGTCGCTGGTGGTGACGACGTGGAGGCCGGGGGCCTCGGCTTCGGCGGCCTGGAAGGGGGCGCCGGAGAAGTGGCCGGTGAGGCTGCCGGCGCCGCCGACCAGCGCCGCCTGGGCGTCGGGGTGGCCGAGGGAGACGGTCATCTGGTCGAAATGGTCGAACCGGGCGTCGCCGAACAGCTTGCGGGCGGCGATCTGGAGCACGATGGCCTGGCTGCTGACCTTGACCGTGGGGACGGCGATCTTGTCGGTGGGCTTGAGGTCCGTGAGGGACTTGACGGCCGGGTTGTTGCTGATGAGCCACATGGGCGTGGCGGAGGAGCCGGCGATGCCCTTCACCTGGCCCTTGGTGCGGTCCCACAGCAGCAGCATGTTGCTGGCGCCGGTCGTGGCGATGTCGATGTTGCCGGAGAGCATGGCGTCGGTGGCGGCGCCGCCGCTGGTGAAGGTGATGAACTTCACGGTCAGGCCCTTGAGGCCGAGGGCCTCGGCGGCCTTCTCGACGAGCTTCTGCTGCTCCATGACGATGGGGGCGAGGTAGATGATGCCGGGCTGCTTGGTGATGCGGAGCTCGGTCGCTTCGGCATGGCCGAGCGTGGGGGCGAGCATGGGCGCCAGCAGCGCGAGCAGCATGAACAGGTGTTTCATCGTCCCTCCGGCTATTCTTGATTGCGGCCATCCTACCCCGGCAGTGGACAGCGGGCCACCCTTTCGGGGAGAGTGCGCGCAACAAGACCTACGGGAGCGAGATGGACCAGTCCCTGGCGGACCCCCCGACGACGGCAGCCGCCCCCCTTGGCGCGCCGTTGCTGGACGTGCGTGGCGTGACGCTGCAGTACCGCACGACCGAGCGGATCGTGACGGCGACGCATCGCGTGAGCTTCCAGGTGCACGAGGGCGACCGGTTCGTGCTGCTGGGGCCTTCGGGGTGCGGCAAGTCGACGCTGCTGAAGGCGGTGGCCGGGTATCTGGACCCGGTGGAGGGCGAGTTCCGCCTGCGCGGCCGGCAGATCAAGACGCCGGGTCCGGACCGGATGATGGTGTTCCAGGAGTTCGACCAGCTGCTGCCGTGGAAAAGCGTGCGGGACAACATCATGTTCCCGATGCTGGCGACGAAGCGGCTGCCGCGGGCGCAGGCGCGGGAGCGCGCGGACTACTACATCGACAAGATCGGGCTGGGGCGGTTTCCGGACGCGTTCCCGCACACGCTTTCGGGCGGGATGAAGCAGCGTGTGGCGATCGCGCGGGGGATGGCGATGGAGCCCGAGATCCTGCTGATGGACGAGCCGTTCGCGGCCCTGGACGCGCTGACCCGGCGGACGATGCAGGACGAGCTGCTGCGGCTGTGGGACGAGACGCAGTTCACGGTGCTGTTCGTCACGCATTCGATCAACGAGGCGATCAAGATCGGCAACCGGATATTGCTGCTGTCGCCGCACCCGGGGCAGGTCCGGGCGGAGATGGACAGCATGCCGCGGGACGGCGGGGATCCCGCGAAGGCCATCGAGCTCGAGCGGCACATCCACGATCTGTTGTTCGCATGAGATACCGTCACGTTGAGCAAGCCGTTTTCGCGCGTCCCGCAGGCGTGG
>CAXTPG010000016.1:0-59500 GCA_964246015.1 uncultured Acetobacteraceae bacterium | reverse complement strand
AGGCTCGCCACCGAAGCCGCATCCTGCAGCGCCGTCCGGACCACCTTGGTCGGGTCGATGATGCCGGCCGCGACCATGTCCTTGAACTCGGCCGTCTGCGCGTCGAAGCCGAAGTTGTAGTCGCTGTTCTCCAGGACCTTGCCGGCGATGACCGCACCGTCCTCGCCCGCGTTCTCGGCGATCTGCCGCAGCGGGGTCTGAACCGCCTTGCGGACGATCTCGATGCCGAACTTCTGGTCCTCGTTCTCCGGCTTCAGGTGCGCCAGGATCAGGCTGGCACGCGCCAGGGCGACGCCGCCGCCCGGGACGATGCCTTCCTCGACGGCCGCACGGGTCGCATGCAGCGCGTCGTCGACGCGATCCTTGCGCTCCTTCACCTCGACCTCGGTGCTCCCGCCCACGCGGATGACGGCGACGCCGCCCGCCAGCTTGGCCAGACGCTCCTGCAGCTTCTCGCGGTCGTAGTCGCTCGTCGTCTCCTCGACCTGCGCCCGGATCTGGTTGCAGCGGCCCTTGATGTCGTCACCGGACCCGGCGCCCTCGACGATCGTCGTGTTCTCCTTCTCGATGAGGACGCGCTTCGCACGGCCCAGCATCGCAAGGGTCACAGTCTCGAGCTTGATGCCCAGATCCTCGCTGATGACCTGGCCACCGGTCAGGATCGCGATGTCTTCCAGCATCGCCTTGCGACGATCGCCGAAGCCCGGCGCCTTCACGGCCGCGACCTTCAACCCGCCGCGCAGCTTGTTCACGACGAGCGTGGCAAGCGCCTCGCCCTCGATGTCCTCGGCGATGATCAGCAGCGGACGCCCGCTCTGCACCACGGTCTCCAGCAGCGGCAGCATCGCCTGCAGCCCCGACAGCTTCTTCTCGTGGATCAGGATGTACGGGTTCTCGAGCTCGGCGACCATCTTCTCCGCGTTCGTGATGAAGTACGGGGAGATGTAGCCGCGGTCGAACTGCATGCCCTCGACGACTTCGAGCTCGGTCTGGATGCCCTTGGCTTCCTCGACCGTGATGACGCCCTCGTTGCCGACCTTCTGCATGGCCTCGGAGATCATGCGGCCGATATCGGCCTCGCCGTTCGCCGAGATCGTGCCGACCTGCGCCGTCTCGGCCTCGGTCGTGATCTTGCGGGTGCGGGTCTTCAGCTCCTCCACGATCGCCTTCACCGCGGCGTCGACGCCACGCTTCAGGTCCATCGGGTTGATCCCGGCGGCCACGGCCTTGCTGCCCTCACGCACGATGGCCTGGGCCAGCACGGTCGCCGTCGTCGTGCCGTCGCCGGCGATGTCGTTGGTCTTGGTCGCGACCTCGCGCAGCATCTGCGCGCCCATGTTCTCGAACTTGTCGGCGAGCTCGATCTCCTTGGCGACGGTGACGCCGTCCTTGGTGATGCGCGGCGCGCCGAAGCTCTTGTCGATCACCACGTTGCGCCCCTTGGGGCCCAGCGTGACCTTCACCGCGTCGGCGAGGATGTCCACGCCGCGCAGCATGCGCTGGCGGGCGTCGCCGCCGAACCGTACGTCCTTGGCTGCCATGTCTCTATATCCTTGTATCGTTGATTGGGATCACGAGGCGGAGTGGATCAGGCGGCCTTCGCCAGCGGCTGGCCTTCGATCACGCCCATGATGTCGCTCTCCTTCATGATCAGGAGCTCCTCGCCATCCAGCTTGACCTCGGTGCCCGACCACTTGCCGAACAGCACCCGGTCGCCGGCCTTGACGTCCAGAGCCACGATCGCGCCCTGCTCGTTGCGAGCACCCGGACCGACGGCGACGACCTCGCCCTCCATCGGCTTCTCCTTGGCGGTGTCGGGGATGATGATCCCGCCGGCAGTCTTCTCCTCGGCGGTGATGCGCTTGACCACGATGCGGTCATGCAGCGGACGGAACTTCATGCGGACACTCCATACGGATGGCCCCAAGATCGGGGCCGCTGGGAATTGTTGGCACTCTCGGTCGGAGAGTGCCAGGCGATCTAGGGCTTCCACACCGCCCTGTCAATCAAGAAGCAGCACTCTAACACCGAGAGTGCCAAACTGCTGAACTCACAGCGTTTCTTCTTCACTTCGTCACATTCGCACCCGCACAATCCGCGAGCGTCAACCGACGCGGAACGGAGACACGACGAGGAGATCACCGGGAATGACCATCGCCTTGCAGCTGAAGGACTACCGCCTCACCACGGCCGAAATCCTGTACCACCTGCCGGACCATCCCGGCCTGCTCCAGACCTACATCTGGCAGGACCTCGACCTGGCGCCCCGCTTCCCTCAGCTCCGCCGATTCCTCGACTTCTGGAGCAAGGAGATCGAAGGCAAGCTCCACTCCATCCGCGTCGCCAGCGCCCCGACCATCCAGCCGGCCCGCCTCCGCGCACCACACCTGATGACCCTGCTCTGACGTTTCAACCCGCACACCTCAACCCATCGCGGGCCGCCGGCGCAGCAGCGCCAAACCCAGCGCGACCGAAAGCGCCAGCAACCCGGCGGCCAGCCCCAGTTGAACCCCGTCCGAAACGCTCGCCCCGCCCCCGACCAGCGCGAACACCACCGTCTGCGGCACATACCCCAGCACCGAAGCCGCCAGGAACGGCCCGAACGCCACGCCGGAAATCCCCGCCAGCAGGTTCAGCACGATGTTGCTGCCCACCGGCAGCAGCCGCAGCGTCAACGTCGCCGTGAATGCCCGCCCCGACAGGAACCGGTCCAGACGATCCAGCCGCCCCCCCTCCCGCCGCTCCAGGAACGCCGCCGCCGCCCGCCGCCCCAGCAGCCGCGCCCACAGGAAGTCGATCGCGCACCCCAGCCCCTCCGCGATCAGCGCCAGCCCGACGCCCGGCCAGAACCCGAACGAATACCCCCCCGCCACCGCGACCAACTGCCGCGGCACGCCCACCGCACAGGCCAGCGCGCCCAGCACGACGAACCACGCCGGGCCATGCCGCCCGGCCGCGTCCATCGTCCCCCGCGCATCCACCCCCAGCTCCCGCAGCCCCAGCCCCGCAACCCCCAACCCGGCCAGCAGCAGCGCCGGCTTCCAGCACAGCGCGGCGAAACGCCTCATGGCTCGATCTCCGGCCGACGCCACCGCCGCTGCAGCCAGTAGACCCCCACAAGGTCGAACAACCCCACCCAGAGCCGGTCCAGCGTCCCGTAATTGGACACGCCGCGCGTCCGCGGCCGATGATTGACCGGCACGGACACGACCCGCCCCCCCGCCCGGATGAACAGCGCCGGAAGGTATCGGTGCATGTGGTCGAAGTGCGGCAGCTCCAGGAACGCCTGCCGCCGGAACAGCTTCAGCCCGCACCCGGTATCCGGCGTCGCGTCATGCAGCAGCGCGGCCCGCACCCGGTTGGCGATCCGCGACGACAGCCGCTTCGTGAACCCGTCCCGCCGCCGGGTCCGGTGCCCCGCGACCAGCAGCGGCCCGGCCCCGCCATCGCCCAGCGCCCGCACCAGCAGCGCCGGGATATCCGCCGGGTCGTTCTGCCCATCCCCGTCCAGGGTCGCGATCCAGTCCCCCCGCGCCGCCCGGACCCCGGTGACGATCGCCGCACTCTGCCCGCAGCTCACCCGGTGCCGCCGCATGACGACCCCCGCCGCCCCGATCTGCAACGCGGTATCGTCGCCGCTCCCATCGTCGACGTACACGATTTCGTGTTCGACATCGGCCAAAGCTGCCCGGATCTCGGCCACCAACGGCACGATATTGGGTCCTTCGTTGCGAACCGGCACGACGATGGACAACAGGGGGGGGTGCGGCATCGCTGGGGGCGGTAGCACCCGGCCCGCGCTGCTCGCAAGAGTGCGCGAAAGGCTTAACTCACCCCCAGTCGCCGGTCTAAGGTCACGCACCATGCCATTCGACCCTCACGTCCCCCCGCCGCACACCGCGCTCCGCCCCGCCCAGGGCAGCCGTCCGGTCGCGTTCTGGCTGTTCGGCCTGTGCGGCATGGTGCTCGTCATGGTCACCCTCGGCGGCGCCACGCGCCTCACCGGTTCGGGCCTGTCGATCATGGAGTGGGCGCCGATCATGGGCGCTCTCCCTCCGCTCTCGGCCGCCGAGTGGGATCGTCTCTACGCCCTGTATCGGCAGATCCCCCAGTATGGCCTCGTGAACCAGGGCTTCGGCCTGGAAGGCTTCAAGGGCATCTTCTGGCTCGAATGGGCGCACCGCGCCTGGGGCCGGCTGATGGGCGTGGCCTTCCTGGTCCCGCTGGCCTGGTTCGCGCTTCGCGGACGGATCGGCCTGAAGCTCGGGCTGCGCTTGCTCTTCCTGCTCGCGCTGGGCGGCCTGCAGGGCTTCGTTGGCTGGATCATGGTCGCCAGCGGCTTCGAGGCGGACCGGATCGCCGTCTCCCCCTATCGCCTGGTCGCCCACCTCTCCCTCGCGGTCCTGCTCTACGCCGCCCTGTTGTGGACGGCGCTCGGTCTGCTGGCCCCGCGCCAGCCGGCGCCGCACCGGCTGCTGCGCCGAATGGCCACCGCCTCTGCGTGCCTCGTCGCGCTCACGATGGTGGCGGGCGGGTTCGTGGCCGGACTGAAAGCCGGGCTGACCTACAATTCATTTCCGTTCATGGATGGACGCATCGTGCCGGACGGCTATGGAATGATGCGGCCCCTGATCCTCAATTGGTTCGAGAATGTCGCCGCCGTGCAATTCAACCATCGCCTCCTGGCCACAGTGACGGCGATGTTCGTGGCCGCGACCGTCCTCGTCGGCCTGCGCACCGCGCGCGGCGCCACGCGCGCCGCCGTCCTGGCGCTGGGGCTCGCCGTGCTCCTGCAATACGCGCTCGGCGTCGCGACCCTGCTCTGGGCGGTCCCGCTCTCCCTCGGCACCGCGCACCAGGCCATGGCCGTGCTGCTTCTTACGGCAACGCTCGTCCTGCTCCACCAAACCGGCAGCCGTCCCCGCGCAAGCCGCCCCGAATGAACGCCGTCGTGATCAGCAACATGATCGACGGCACCGCCATCCTGGAGGCGCTGCCCGTCGGCCTGGCGATCTACGACGAGAACCGCATCCTGGTCACGTCCAACGCCGCCCTCCTCGACATCCTCGGCCTGCCCCAGGGCGCCTTCCGCCCGGGCTCCGCCCTCGCCGCCAACGCCCGCATGGTCGCCTACCGCGGCATCTTTGGCCCCGGCGACCCCGAGGCCCAGGCCAGCGAGATCGTGAACCTCGACACGACCGAGCGCCGCCGCATCCGCCGCCGCCACCCCGACGGCCGCACGTTCGAATCCCACTACGTCACCCTGCCGAACCGCGGCCTGCTGGTCTGCGTCATCGACACCTCGTCCATCGTCGCCATGCGCGACGAGGCCGAGCGCGCCGTCTCCCGCGTCCACCTCGCCCTCGCCAACCTCCGCATCGGGCTCGCGGTCTTCGCGCCCAATCGCACGCTCGGCCTGCACAACCGCTGCTTCGCCGAACTCGTCGGCCTCCCCGCCCCCGGCATGCAGCCCGGCGCATCGTTCGACGACCTGCTGAACGCCCTGCACGCCCGCGACGACTACCCGGGCCTCGAGGGCGACCTCTTCCTCGCCGGCCAGAAAAGCCTCGACCGCACCCGGCCCTCCGGCTTCCGCCGCACCCGCGCCAACGGCACGACGATCGACGTGCAATCGGACCCGCTGCCCGACGGCGGCTGGACCCTCACGGTGGCCGACGTGTCTCCCCTGGTGCGGGCCGAGGACGACGCGCTGCGCCGGGCCGGCCTGCTCGACAGCATCCTGCACCACGTCCCGCACGGCATCGCCGTCTTCGGCGCGGACCGGCGGGTGACGATGGTGAATGATGCCTATCACCGGATCATGGAAGGCGCCCCGCTCGCGGTCGGCGACTCGCAGGACGATCTGGTCCGCCGCCGCGCCGCGGCCGGCGAATACGGCGAAGGCGACCCCGAGGCCCAAATCCGAACCCAGCTCTCCCGAGACGTCTCCGTCCCGCAGATGCACCGCCGCCGCCGCCCGGATGGCCGCACCATCGACGTCCGCACCGCCCCCTTGCCCGACGGCGGCCACGTCAGCGTCGTCATCGACGTCACCACCCTCATCGAGGCCCAGGCCGAGCTCTCCCGCAAGGCCGAGCTGATGGCCAGCATCGTCAGCCACATCCCCCACGGCGTCAGCGTCTACGGCCCCGACCGCGCCCTGCGCCTGGTCAACACCGCCTACAACGACATCATGCAGGGCGCCCCGATCTCCATTGGCGACACCGTCGACCAGGTCATCGAGAAGCGCGCCCGCGCCGGCGAATACGGCCCCGGCGACCCCGGCGAGGTCTCGCAGCAGCAGCGCGCCTTCGACAACTCCCGTCCGCAGATCCGAAGGCGCCAACGCCCGAACGGCAGCACCATCGACATCCGCACCGCCCCCCTGCCCGATGGCGGCCACATCAGCGTCGTCACCGACGTCACCCCCCTCGTGGAAGCCGAGGCCGAGCTGGGCCGCCGCGCCGTCAGCATGGACGCGATGCTGGCCAACATCCGCCACGGCATCGTCCTCTGGGACTCCGGCGCCCGCATCGTCGCCGCGAACCAGGTCGTCACCGACCTGCTGGCGGCCCCGCCCAACCTCTTCGTCCCCGGCACCACCCTCGCCGACGTGGTCCAGAGCGCGCTGGACCGCGGCAACCTGGGTGACGGCCCGGCCGCCCAGACCCGCGCCCGCTGGCTGCTGGAACAGGACCGCTCCCTCCCCCACCAGGACCAGCGGCTGACCCGGCACGGCCGCGTGCTCGAAGTCCGCTCCGACCCGACCCCAGACGGCGGCTTCGTCACCACCTACACCGACGTGACCGAAACCCGGGAGGCCGAGGACGCCCTCCGCCTCGCCAAATCCGCCGCCGAATCGGCCAACGCCGCGAAATCCCGCTTCCTCGCCTCCATGAGCACCGAGCTGCGCTCCCCGCTCAACGCCATCCTGGCCGAAACCGCCATCCTGGCCCGCGACGCCGCCACCGCCCGCAGCCGCGCGGCCCAGGGCTTCGACGCACCGGGCGTCGACGCCGAAACGGTCCAACGCGCCGCCCACGCCGCGTCCGACGCCGCGCGCCGCCTTCTCGGCCTCATCGACAGCATCCTCGACGTGGCCCGGCTCGAGGCCGGGCGCTTCGACCTCGCCGACGACAGCGTCGACGTCCAGCACCTGGTCCGCCAGTGCCTCCGCCAGTCCGACAGCGCCGCCGCCGCCGCCGAAGTCGCGCTCGTCGTCGATCTGCCCGAGACGCTGCCGCACATCCGCTGCGACGAGCGGCGACTCCGCCAGGCGCTCGGACACCTCGTCAGCAACGCCGTCCGCTTCACCGGCGCCATGGGCAGCGTCAGCCTCAGCGCCCGACGCGAATGGACCAGCGGCGACCTGCTGGTCACCGTCCAGGACACCGGCATCGGAATCCCGGAGACGGAGATCGAACGCGTGTTCGAGCCGTTCACCAAGCTCGACGGCGCGCACCCGGACGGTGCCCGCCGCGCATCGGGCGCCGGGCTGGGCCTCTATATCAGCCGCACCCTGGTCCGCGCCCATGGCGGCGAGCTGTCGCTACGCAGCACGCCGGGCCAGGGGACGACGGCGGTCCTCCGCATTCCAGCCGAGCGGGTGCTGCAAGACGAGGCGCGTGAACCCACTTGATGTGGCATCGCTGCCCCGTCAGGATCAAATTATGAACGCACCCTCGCCCCTGGCGGCCACCGACGCCCTGTTCTTCGACCGCCCCGGCGCCCAGCTCGACCGTGACGGCGCCGCCGCGATCGTCGCCGGCGCCCTGTCCGGCATGGATGACGGCGAACTCTTCCTCGAATACCGCGAGAGCGAGAGCCTCAGCCTCGAGGAAGGCCGCATCCGCAGCGCCAGCTTCGACACGCAGATGGGCTTCGGCCTCCGCGCGGTCCTGGGCGAGGAAGCCGGCTACGCCCATGCCGGCGAGGTATCGGCCGCAGCCCTCTCCCGTGCCGCCGCGACCGTCTCCGCCGTCCGCGCCGGCCGCTCCGGCACAGCCGCCGCACCGCCGCGGGCCACCAACACGCGCCTCTACAGCGACGCCAACCCCCTGATCGGCACCGCCTTCGCCGACCGCACCGCCGCCCTGTCGCGCATCGACGCCTACGCCCGCGGCCGCGACCCGCGCGTGAAGCAGGTCATGGCCTCCCTGTCCGGCGAGTGGCAGGCCGTCCAGGTCATGCGCGCCGACGGCACCCGCGTCGCCGACCTGCGGCCCCTGGTCCGCCTCTCCGTCTCCGTCGTCGTCGAGCAGGACGGACGGCGCGAGAGCGGCAGCCACGGCGCCGGCGGCCGCTTCGGCTACGATCGCATGATCGACGACGCCTTCATGACCGCCGCGGTGGACGAGGCGCTGCGCCAGGCCCTGCTCAACCTCGACAGCCGCCCCGCGCCGGCCGGCGAGGTCCCGGTCGTGCTCGGCCCGGGCTGGCCCGGCATCCTGCTGCACGAAGCCATCGGTCACGGCCTGGAGGGCGACTTCAACCGCAAGAAGACCTCCGCCTTCTCCGGTCTCATGGGCCAGCGCATCGCGACGAAGGGCGTCACCGTCGTCGATGACGGCACCATGCCCGACCGCCGCGGCAGCATCACCGTCGACGACGAGGGCACGCCCAGTGGCCGCACGACCATGATCGAAGACGGAATCTTAACCGGCTTCATTCAGGATCGGCTCAACGCCCGCCTCATGGGCGTCGCCCCCACCGGCAACGGTCGCCGTCAAAGCTACGCCCACGTCCCCATGCCCCGGATGACCAACACCATCATGCTCGGCGGCGCCTCCGAACCCGAGGAAATGATCCGCTCCGTCAAGCGCGGCCTGTATGCCGTCAACTTCGGCGGCGGCCAGGTCGATATCACCTCCGGCAAGTTCGTCTTCTCCGCCAGCGAGGCCTACCTGATCGAGGACGGCCGGGTCACCGCCCCGGTCAAGGGCGCGACCCTGATCGGCAACGGCCCGGACGCCCTGCTCAAGATCGAGATGGTCGGCAACGACCCGGGCCTCGACCCCGGCATCGGCACCTGCGGCAAGAACGGCCAGGGCGTTCCCGTCGGCGTCGGCCAGCCCACGCTCAAGATGTCCGGCCTCACCATCGGCGGGACGGCGACCTGATGCAGGCACGGCTCATCGCGCTAGCCCTGGCCGGCGCCCTCCTGCTCGCGCCCGCCACCCCACGCGCGGCCGAGCCGGAGATCCCGTGCCCGTCCAACAAGGTCCCGGCCATCGCGCTGCCGCGCCTGAAGGACGCCATCGCCAATAATCGGGAGGTGACCATCGTCGCCCTCGGCTCCTCCTCCACACAGGGCTGGCACGCGACCGACATCGCCCATAGCTACCCGGCGATCCTGCAAACCGCCCTCAACGCGGCCTTCCCGACGGCCCACATCGCCGTCCTCAACCGCGGCGTCGGCGGGCAGGACGTGACCGAGATGCTGCCCCGCCTCGAACGCGACGTGCTCGGCGCCCGTCCCACCGTCGTCATCTGGCAGGTCGGCGCCAACGGCGCCATGAAGCGCATGCCGCCCGACCTGTTCAAGAAACTCCTGACGACCGGCGTGCATCGCCTGCGTGAGGCGCGGATCGACGTCGTGCTGATGGACAACCAGCGCGCGCCCGCCATCCTCGCCTCCCCCGACCATGTCCGGATCGACCAGGCGCTGGCCGACGTGGCACTCGGGGCAGGCGCCGGGCTGTTCGGTCGCGGCGCGCTGATGGATCAGTGGCGCACTTCTGGCTTCCCGTATGAACGCTTCGTCTCGGATGACGGCGTTCACCACAACGACCTGGGCTACCGCTGCATCGCCCGCGCGCTGTCGCAGGCCATCGTCGACGGCATGGGCCCGGTCCCCGAGCCCTCGAACGCCATCGCCGCCCGCCGGTAGTGCGATAATCCGTAGGGTGGGTTGCGCTTCGCGACCCACCAACGCTCGACGAAGCGATCAGCGGATGCCTAAGCCTCCGGCAACCCCGCCAGCCGCAGCCCCTCGGCGAAGTGCTGCTTGTCTTCCTCCCGCTCGAACGCCGTCGTCTGCAGGAAACGCGAGACCGTGAACCCCGGGTCGATCGCCAACAGCCGCCGCCGCACCACGGCCGCTTCCTGAACCTGCCCGAGATGACCCAAGGCCGATAGATACGGCTTGCATGAAGCGGAGAAGGACGGGTTCAACTCGCTTACGTTGCGCCCGACGACCACCGCGCCCTCGTAATCCCGCCGCATCAGCGCGACGATGCAGAACCCGATATCGTAGTGGAACGCGCCGGGATCCATCGGGGAAAGCTGCTTGTAGCGGTTCAGCCGCCGCTCCGCCTCGTCCCAGTCGCCCAGCCCGATATGCGTCAGCGCCGATAGCGCCCACGCCATGCCCAGGTTCGGGTTCAACGCCAGCGCACGGTCGTGCAGCGCAGCCGCCTCCCGCAAGCGCCGGTGCATATACGCACGCACGTGCCCCGCGATGGTGAAGCCCCGCGCATCCTGCGGGTCCAGCGTGATCGCCCGGTCGGCATGGAACGACGCCTCGTTCTCCGCCGCCTCGATATCCTCCGCCCAGTCGTTGCGGACCAGGAAATGCAGCCAGAACGCATACCGCGCATGCGCCGCCGCGTATTCGGGCTCGAGTTCGATCGCCTTCCGCAGCAGGTCGCCCGCCTGCATGAAGTTCACCCGCTCCAGCCGGCTCATGCTCGGGATCGCCCGCAGCATCAGGTCATAGGCCGTCGCGTGCTGCGGCGGCCGGTGCGCGGCCCGCCGGCTCTCGATCAGCAGGATTTCCGGATCGATCTGCGCCACGACCTCCGCCGCGACCTCGTCCTGCAACGTCAACAGATCGTCGACCTGCCGGTCGAACCGCCGCGCCCACACCACCTGGCTGCCATCCTGCAGGTCAACCAGCCGCACCGTGATCCGCAGCCGTTTGCCCACCCGCTGCACCGACCCGTCCAGCAGGTAGTCCAGCCCCAGCGTCCGACGCAGCGCCGCATCGTCCCGGGTCTCGCTCACGAATTGCGCGATGGACGAGCTGGACACCAGGAACAGCCAGCGGAACCGCGCCAACCCGGACGTGATCTCCTCCGCCAGGCCCAGCGCCAGATGCGCCTCGGTCTCGTCCGTGCCGACCAGCGACAGCGGCAGGACGCCCAACTTCGCGCCGCCGCGAATCGTGCTCGGCCGCGCTTCGAACCGCCCTTCCGTCGGTGGCGGCGGCGCGGGTGTCGACCGCACGGCCTTGCCGCTTCTGATCTCCGCAAGCAGGGACTGCGTCTCCGGCGACGGCACCGCGTCCATCAGATCGGCCAGAACCGCCCGGCACCGGTCATACGACTGGATCGCCATGCCGCGTTCGCCGCGCTCCGCATGCGCCCGCATCAGCGCCCGCCAGGCGCCCTCATGCGCCCGGTCGATCGTCAGAAGCTGCTGCGCCACCGGAATCAACGCCTCAGGCTCCCGCGCCTCGTTCAGCAGCGCCTCCGCCACGCCCCGCGCCCGGTCGCGCAGCCGCTCCCGCTCGGCATGCAACCACACGTCGAACGCCGGATCGACCCCGTCCAGCTCCTCCAGCAACTCGCTGTCCAGCAGCGCCAGCGACCCGGGGTGCGTCGTCGTCGCCCGCAACACTTCCTCGACATCCACCCAGACGACGCCCGGCCGCAATGCCAGGCTGTCACGGCTGATTGACAATATCTCCTGTCCCGCCGGGGAAAGTACCTCGAGCAAGCGATGGATTTCCTGCCGCAGCGAGGCCCGGGCCTGCTCCTCCGGACGGCGGCTCCAGAGGAGTTCCGCAAGCCGCGACCGCAGGACCGGACGGGGCTGCGACAGCGCGACGATCGCGAGCAGCGCCCGTGTCTTGCGACCCGGAGGTAAGACGCTTTCGCTGGTTATCGTCCAGGCTTCCATCTGCCCGATCAGTCGAAGCCGAACGGCCACCGACTCATCGGCGGAACCCTCGGGCCGGGCTTGCACGGCAGTTTGCGGACGGATCATCACAGAAGCATTTACCGCTGACTTCACGCTCGAATGCAAGGTCGATGTGTCGATGTTCACGAAGCCACGAGTCGCCCCAACATAAATGCCACGCCACGTGTGACATCAAAGACATACATTGTCAGATTGCAGCTTCAAGCAAGGCCCGCGACGCATCTCCTTCCCAAACCGTCTCATACCGCGCCAACCACCGCTCCGCCTGCGTCGGCCCGCCTTCGACCATCTCATGCAGCGGGTCCAGCAGGCGCCGCTCGTCACGCCCCGCCGCGTCCATCCGGCCCCGCCCGCGCAGCCCGTCCGAAGCGATCTCCACCATTTCCCGCGCCAGATCGCGTGCCGTCCCGCCCGCCCATGCCGCATCCAACGCCAGCCGCGGCACCTCGGCCCGCAGCGCCACGTACTCGCCCCAGGGCCGCCGCCGCACCAGCGCGTCCGCAGCTGCCAGCGCCGCCTCGTCGTACAGCAGCCCCGTCCACAACGCGCTCTGCGCCACCATCATCGCCGGGCTGCCCGCATCCGCGCCCCGCATCTCCAGAAACCGCTTCACCCGCACATCGGTGAACGCCGTCGTCATGTGGTCCTCGAAATCCCCCACCGTCGCCTGCACGCCCGGCAGCACATTCCCGAAATCGCCCCGCATGAACCGGCGGAACGATTGCCCGGCCACGTCGTGATACCGTCCCTCCCGCAGCACGAAATACATCGGCACGTCCAGCAGCCACTCGACATACCGCTCGAACCCGAACCCCTCCTCGAACATCACCCCCGGCATCCCGCTCCGGTCCGCATCCGTGTCCGTCCATACCCGCGCCCGGCTGGACAGGAACCCGCTCGGCCGCCCCTCGATGAACGGCGAGTTTGCGAACAGCGCCGTCGCGACCGGCTGCAGCGCCAGCGACACGCGCAGCTTCCGCGCCATGTCCGCCTCGCTCGAGTAATCAAGGTTCACCTGCACCGTGCAGGTCCGCTGCATCATGTCGAGCCCCAACGACCCCACCAGCGGCATGTACCGCCGCATGATCGCGTACCGCCCCTTCGGCATCCACGGCATGTCGCCCCGCGCCATCGTCGGATGATGTCCCAGCGGCGCAAACCCCAATCCCAGCCGCTCCGCGACGGGACGCAGGGCCGCGAAATGCGCGTCCAGCTCCGCTTCCGTCTCGTGCAGCGTCTCCAGCAGCCCGCCCGACAGCTCCAACTGCCCCGCCGGCTCCAACGACACCGATGCCGACCGGTTCGGCCCCCGCCCCTTCAGCCCGATCGGCTGCCCCCCTTCGAGGATCGGCTCCCAGGCGCCTGGCGCCGAAAGCCCATCCAGCACCGCCCGGATCCCCTCCGGCTCGTACGGCGGCGGTCGCAACCCGGACAGCGTGAACCCGAACTTCTCGTGCTCCGTCCCGATCCGGTAGCTCTCGCGCGGCTTGCACCCGGCCGCGATCAGCTCGGCCAGTTGCCGCACCGACGCGATCGGCGTGTCGTCGGCGTCTCCAGGGTTCGACATCGTCATCCCGCACTCGATGGGCGGACAACAAAGGGCGGCCCGGGAGTCCCGTCAAGGCAGGGCTGGCGTACGCCTCCGCCCCCCCCTATTCAGGCAGGATGCACGGCTGGACCGACATCGCCGCCACCGGCTGGGTGACCCGCCTGCCTCCGCGCGCCCGCGCCTTCGCCGTCCTGGCCCGGTTCGATCGACTCATCGGCGCCTGGTTGCTGTTCCTGCCGGGCCTCTGGAGCATCCTGCTCGCCCGCACCACCCTGCCGGAGACCCTCCGCCTTATCGCCCTGTTCGCCCTCGGCAGCCTGGTCATGCGCGCCGCCGGCTGCGTCGTGAACGACATGTGGGACCGCGACATGGACCGCCAGGTGACCCGCACCGCCGCCCGCCCCCTCGCCAGCGGCGCGCTGCGCATGCGGCAGGCGGCACTCTTCCTCGCCGTCCTGCTGGCCATCGGCCTCACCATACTCCTGCAGCTCGGCCGCGCGGCGCAGGCCCTGGGCGTCCTGTCGCTGCTGCTCGTCGCGCTCTACCCCCTCGCGAAACGTGTGACCTGGTGGCCACAGGCCGTGCTCGGCATCACGTTCGGGTGGGGCGCCCCCATGGGCTACGCCGCCGCCACCGGCCGGCTCGACCCGGTAGCCCTCGCCCTCTACGCCGCCGCCTTCGCCTGGATCCTCGGCTACGACACCATCTACGCCCACCAGGACCGCGAGGACGACGCCCTCGTCGGAGTCCGCAGCACCGCGCGCCTCTTCGCCGCCAGCACCCGCCCTTTCCTCGCCGCCTGCTACGCCGCCACCATCCTCCTGCTCGCCGCCGCCGGGTGGCTCGCCGCCCTCGGTCCCTGGTTCTACCCCGCCCTCGCCGCCCCGGCCGCCCTCCTGGCCTGGCAGGTCGCGACCCTCGACATTCACGACCCCGCCGGATGCCTGCGCCGCTTCAAGCTCAACCGCGAAGCCGGCCTGCTCGTAGGCCTCGCGATCCTCGCCGGCGTCCCGCCGGGATGAAGGACTTCATCCGCGCCAACACCACCCTCTCCCATGCCCCGCTGGTGCCCGAGATCACGCTCCACCTCGCGACCGAGATCACCCCCATCTGGCACGCGACCGAAGCCTGGTTGCACAAGGAAGGGATCCCGCCCCCGTTCTGGGCCTTCGCCTGGCCCGGCAGCCAGGCCATCGCCCGCCACGTGCTCGACCATCCCCACCTCGTCGCCAACCGCCGCGTGCTCGACTTTGCCGCCGGCTGCGGCCTCGCCGCAATCGCCTGCATGCGCGCCGGTGCCGCGGTCGCGGAAGCGGCAGAGATCGACCCGCTGGCCGCCGCCGCGACCGAGCTGAACGCCGCGCTCAACGGCACGAAGGTCGCCGCCACGGGGCGGGACGTCGTCGGCGACGCCAATCGCTGGGACCTGATCCTGTGCGGCGACGTGTGCTACGAGGCACCGATGGTGCGCCACATCCTGCCGTGGCTGCGTGAAATGGCATCACATGCAGAGGTCTGGATCGCAGACCCGGGCCGCGCATACCTGCCGGACAGCGCCGTGACGGAGTTCGCGACCTACGCAGTGCCGACGACGACGGAACTGGAGGACCGGACCGTCCGCGTGACCAGGCTGTTGCGGCTGTCGTAATCGATCCGACGAACGCCCCCTACTTGGACCGGGCCTCCGCGGCTACCTGCTCGGCCAACGCCCAGACGCGCCATGGCTGCATCGGGATCTCCGGGTCGTTCAGCAGCCGGTCCAACTCGCATTCCGGCCCGCAGCCTGGAACAGCCCTCGATTCCGACATCGCGCAATCCTCGTCCATGGCAAGGGAACGTGCCCGGCTCGCTACGGTTGCCCGAAACCCCGGTTTTGCCGGTTCCGGCCGCTCCGGCCCTGGGCTATGACGTGCTCATGTCGTTCAAGCGCGTGGCCATCGTGACCGCCTGCCTGTGCATCGGGGCGGGCGTCTCGGTCACTGCCGGGCAGGACGTCAACTGGGACCTGCTCAACTACCACATCCGCAATGCATACGCCGTGCTGGACGGCCGGCTCGAGACCGATCTCGGGACCGCGGGCATGCAGAGCTTCTTCAACCCGGCGCTCGACCTGCCCTACTATCTTCTGGCCACCGGCCCGTTCGCCACCCATCCGGCCCTGCTCGCCGCCGCCATGGGCTTGCCCTACGGATGCATGATCCTCGTGACCCTGGGACTCGCCCGGCGCGTCCTGCCTCCGATGGACCCGCTGCCCGGCGCCGTCGCGGTAACGGCCGCCACCGCGGCCGCCGTCACCGGCGCCGCAAGCCTGACCCAGGCCGGAACGGCCTTCAACGAGGTGCAGGTTGCAGCCCTTGCCCTCTGGGGAGTGCTCACGCTGTTGCCGCGGGCAGGCGCCGTCACGCCGGGCGCACCCCGCGCCATGGCCGGCGGCGTCCTGCTCGGGCTTGCCGCCGGCTTCAAGTTGACTGCCGCGATCTACGCGCCCGCCATCGTGCTGGGAGTGCTCCTCGCCGGTGGCGCCCGGGACGGCCTGCCCCGGGTCGCCCGCTTCTTCGCCGCGATCTGTGCCGGCTGGGCGATCGCGTTCGCGGCTGCCGCGGGCTGGTGGACCGTATGGCTCGCCGGCAGGTTCGGCAGTCCCGTGTTCCCCCTGTTCAACGCGGTGTTCCACTCGCCGTGGTTTCCACCGATGAACGTTCTCGACAACAGGTTCCTGCCGCGGACAGCGCTCCAGTGGCTGTTTTATCCATTCTGGTGGGCGACCTGGCGCGACGTCCCGCTGAACACCGAACTCCCCTACCGCGATCCACGCCTCGCCATGGCACTCGTGGTCTTCGCAGCCTTGGCGCTCGCCGCCCTTTGGCGGATGGCCATGCGTACCGATGCCGGGCGACCCGCAACATGGGCACCGCAGCAGCGCGTCCTGTTCTGGTTCGCGGCGATCGCCTACGTCCTTTGGCTCGCCGGCGCCGCGATCATGCGGTATGGCATCGTGATCGAGGTCGCGGGCACCCTGGCGGTCGCCGTCGCGCTCATGCGCGTGGTCAAGGCCGCAGCCGGGCGCTGGAACGGCCACGCGGGCGCCGGCGCCGTCGCGGTCATGGCGCTCGCCTGCATGGCGTGGACCCGTCCCGCCGACTACGGCCACGTGCCGTTCGGCCCCCGCGTTTTCGACATCGACATGGCATGGACCCCGCCCGACACGCTCTTCGTCGCCATCACGGGCCCGACGGCATACCTCACCGCCTTCGTGCCCGCATCCGCCCGGGCCCGCTCGGTCGGCTTCAGCTTCCTCAACCAACTCGCGGAAGGCTGGCCGCTGAATACCGAGACGGCCGCGATCATCGCCCGTGCGAGTGGCCCGATCTACGTCCTCGTCCCGCCAGACGACACGACCATGGTCCGGTCGCTGCCGCTCGTCGGCCTCGACCCTGCCCTCGGGCCCTGCCGGATGATCGCCTCGAACCTCGATCGCGGGCAGACCCGGGCGTGCGAAGCCAAGCGCCTATGATCCGGCGTCAGGATGCCGGCCACCCCGAACACGGACGGAACGGCGCCCCATGATCGAAGTCGACGAAACCCTCCGCTCGTTCCAGGACTGGACCGACCACGCGGCCCGGAATCCGGCCTTCTACGACCCCGCCGCCGTCGAGGCGATCGGCGCCCGCATCACCGCCGCCGGGTTCACGGAGCCGATGACCAGACGCGCGGTGCCACCCGGGGAGGTCGAGACCCACGGCCCCAACTGGCGCGAGGGGCTGTTGGCCCACGGCCTCAACGCCAGGATGCGCGCCGTGCTGCTGCTGATCGATGAGGCGCTGCAAGGCCGGGAGGCGATGGATCCGAAGATCTTCGCCACCGAGGCTGTCACCGCCTTCGCACTCCGGATGCGCGGGCGCTACCCCAGGTTCCTCGGTGCCGAATACGCGAAGGACGACGCCACGCGCGCCGCCATCTACCCCATCCCGCACCAGGACCTGACCGCCCTGTCCCTCCCGGACAACGCCTTCGATGTGGTCACGACGAACGAGGTCCTGGAACACGTCCCCGATCTCGATGCCGCCCTTCGCGAGATCGCGCGCGTCCTCCGCCCCGGCGGGCTGCACATCGGCACCCACCCGTTCTGGTTCTCCCGCCCCACCGGCGATCTGCGCGCCAGGATCGTCGACGGACGGCTGGTCCACCTGCTCGAGCCCGAATACCACGGCAACCCCGTCGACCCCGCCGGCGGCTCGCTGGTGTTCGAGACGCCGGGCTGGGACATCATCGAACGCGCCCGCGCCGCCGGCCTCACCGACCCGCAGATGCGCTTCGTGGCGTCCGAGCGGCACGGCATCCTGACCGACTGCACCGGCGTGTTCGTCTTCTGGGCCAGGAAATAGCGTTCTCAGCCAGGCCGCTCCATCGCGGTCAGAACCGACCGCCCCATCGCGGCGCGGGAGAAGCAGCGCCGTGCGAACGCCACCTGCGCCGCCGATTGCGCCACCCAGGCGGCGTCGTCCGTTAGGAACGTCTTCAGCGCCGCGACGATCGCGTCCACATCGTCCCGCACCGGGACAACCTCCCCGATCCCGTCGATCCCTTGCGCCCCGATCGATGTCGTGACCACCGGCAGACCGCGGCTCAGCGACTCCACGACCTTGCCCTTCACCCCGGCCCCGAACCGCAACGGCACCACGGACACGCGATGCCGACCGTACATCCGCTCCAGCTCGGGGTCGGTCACATACCCGGTCACCTCGATGTCCCGCCCGGCCAGGGCACGCACCGCGGCGCTGGGGTTCGAACCCGCCAGCGTGACCTTCACCGGGCCCACCTCCTGCTCCAGCCGCGGGATGATCTCGTCCACCAGGAATAATGCCGCGTCGACGTTGGGCGGGTGCGCGAATCCGGCGACGAACAGGATGGTCTTGTCCGCGGGCGGCTGCGTCCGCGGCTCCGACGCCTGGAACCAGAACGGCACGATGCCCCGCGCGACCGTGCCCGGCGCCATGCTGCGGACCATCGCCGCCTCCTCCTCCGACGGATACAGCACCACGTCGAAGTTCCGCCACACGCGCCGCTCCAGCCGCTCCATCGCCGCCGCGTCCCGCATCAACTGCGGATTGCCGTCCAGCACCGCCTGCCGCCGCACTCGCGCGAAGTGCAGATCGACGCCGTAGAAGCTCAGCATCGCGTCCGTGTTCCGCATCACGTGCTGCATGATGTCCGCCGCAATGTCCGGCCGGATCGCCATAAGGTGGTCGATCTCGCTCCCGTGCTCCCGCATCCAGGCCCCGAGGTCGCCCGGCCAGCGATAGTCCAGCACCTCGATCCCCATCTCCTCCAGCGCCTCGGTGTAGCCAGGGCTGTGCGCGCGGTTGTGCGGCCAGAACTTCACGATCCACCCGGCATCGAGAAGGCTCGTCAATATGCCCATCGTGCTGCGGGAGCCCGCGTCGCGGTCCGGCTCCGGCACGTAATGGTCGATGACCAGGATCGTCGTCCGCGTCCGCCCCCGGCTGCTGGCCCGCATCAGGTGCTCGGCCGGCGGATAGTGTTCCGTCCGCAGCACGTCGCCCCAACGCTCCAGCATCTTCGCCTGGTTCACGACCTGCGCCGCCTTCACGCCCTGCGTCAGATCCCGCCCGTGCGTGACGCCCTCGTGATGCACGACGACGGACCGCGGCTCGTACAGCACCTTCAGCCCCTGCGCCCGCACCCGGAAGGCGAGATCCGTGTCCTCGTAATAGGACGGCAGGAACACCTCGTCATAGCCGCCCAGCGTCCGCCACAGCGATGCGCGCAGCATGATCGAGGCGCCGGTGCAATAGTCTACCTCCCGTACCGACGTGTACTCGGGACGCGAGGGGTCGTCGCCGCGGCCGTAGTTCCAGCCCGACGCATCGTCCCACACGATGCCGCCTGCCTCCTGCAGCCGCCCGTCCGGATAGACCAGCTTCGAGCCCGCCAGCCCGGCGTCCTGCCGCGCCCGCAACAGCCGCACCAGCGCGTCGATGGCGCCTGGCCGAAGCTCGGTGTCGTTGTTCAGCAGGTGAATGAACTCGCCCCGCGCCGATCGCGCGGCCAGGTTGCAGCTCCGCAGATAGCCCTGGTTCGTGCCGTTCCGCACGAGCTGGATCCCCTCCACCGCCCGCAACGGCCCAAGATCCTCCGGTCCCGGGTAGGCGTCGTCGATGACGATGACCTCGATCGGCGTCTCCGGCGGGTGTGCCGCGATGGACTGCAGGCACGCCACCGTCGCCCCGACCTGGCCATAGCTGGGGATGATCACCGTCACGACGGGCGCGTCCGAGAACGGCACCCGGATCGGCGGCGGCGGTGCTGCCGCCATCGGCGGCGGGTCCGTGGCATCGGGGGCCGCAAGGACCGCCGGGGAGTCGGAGGCAACCTGGATGAACGGCTCTGGTGGGCCGAGCCGCAGCAGCTTGTTCCGTCGCCACGCGGCATAGCGGCGCGGCAGTTGCAACGTTCCGGTCCACCACAGCAGCTTTCCCCCCTGCCGCAACCGCCGCGCCAACCGCGGGAACCGGGTTCCCAGCGTCCGCATCGGCCGCGTGATCCGCCACGCCGTGCTGTACTCGATGCCGCGAACCTGCGCCTCCAGCGCCTGGATGCGCTGGATAGCTTCGAAATGCCCCGTCATCTCGGCTGCCAGCCGCCGCTCCAGATCCCCCGCGCGCGCCTGCGTCCCCACCAGTGCGCGGTCACGGTCCGCCACCGCCATGTCGAGCTCGGCGTGCCGCCGATGAGACTCCTGCAACGCCTGCTCCAGCGCCGCCGACCGCGCCTCCGCCGCAACCGCCCGCTGCTCTGACACGGCCGCCTTGTGCTCGGCCCGCTCCTGCCGCGCCGCCGCCAGGGCCCCGGCCCGCCGAGACTCCGCCTCGACCTCGGCCAGGCGCCTGCCGGCCGCGGCCAGGTCCGCCGCTCCCCGCCGCGCGATGTCCTGTGTCTCAGCCCGTGCCGCCGCCGCCGCCTCCTCGGCCACGGCCACGCCCGCCTCGGCCCCGGCGACCCGCGCCTCGGCCGCACCGATCCGCGCCTCGGCCGCCGCCGCGCGACGTTCGCTGTCCGCCGCCGCCGCCTCCGCCCGCCGCTGACCATGCTCCGCCTGGACGCGCACCTGCATGTCCGTGTCCAGGTCGCCCCGATACACGTACACGCTGCCCGGCAATGGCGGCAGCGGCCCGTCGGACGCGAACGCGACCAGATACGGCGCCCGCGACAGCCCCTGGCTGCCCTCGATCAGCTCCGCGCTCCGCCGCTCGAACGAGTGCAGCGACGCGGACCCATCCGTCGGCAGGATCACCGAACCGATCAACGACCGTTGCGCGCTGACCGCGATGTGCCCGAAATGCCGCCCCAACAACCCCCCGAACTCCGCCCCCGTCAGTTCCAGGACGTGATACGGGTTCGGCGCCATCCCGGCCGGGGAATAGCAATCCCGGTCCGGCGTGCTGATGATCAGCAATCCGCCGGGCCGCAGGACCCGCCGCAACTCGGCAACGAACACGTCCTGCTCCGCGAGGTGTTCCAGCGTCTCGAACGACACGGCCACATCGACGGAGGCGTCCGGAAGCGGAATCGCCCGCGCGTCGCCTTGCTCGAACCTCAGGTTCGGCCGCACGAACTCCCGCCGCGCCGCATCGACCACCGCCGCGTCGATCTCGACGCCCACCGCGCTCGCCGCCACCTGCGCCAGCAGCGCGGTCCCGTAGCCTTCGCCCGCCGCGACATCCAGCACGTCCCGGCCGCGGCACAACTCCCGCGCGAACAGATACCGGTGATAATGCTCGATCTCCACCTGCCCGGAGATTGCCGCCGTCAGCCGTTCTCCGCTGAACTCGAGCGGATTGGCCGCCGCCTCCCGCCGGATCAGTTCACCCATTCCCGACCATTCCCCGCCTGACTAGAAAAACCATCACCTAACGCATTTCACCGCGACGCATCATGGCCCCACCTGAAAAGAATGGTCGAACCGTGAAAAATGCGGATTGTAGAACGGATCGGCGTCCAGCACCGGCCCCCACCGCTCCCGCATCACCCGGCACTCACCCCGAAACCGCTCGCGGCTCGCCTCCGTGGCGTCCGACCCGCGCGACGCCGATTCGTGATGCACCAGCACCGCATGCGGCGTCCACACCACCGCGAACCCGGCCGCCCGCACCCGCAGACAGAAATCCAGGTCGTTCAACGCCACCGGCAGCGACACTGCGTCCAGCCCCCCGACGCGGTCCCAAACCGCCCGCCGCACCGCAAGACATGCCCCCGTAACTGCCGAAACGCCCCGCGTCGTCACGAACTGCCCGGCATAGCCCGCGTCCCCCGCCCGCGCACCCAGCCCGAAATGCCCCGCCACCCCCGGCCCACCCTCGAACGACCCGACACCCAGCACGATTCCGGCATGCTGCACCCGCCCGTCCGGATACAGCAGCTTGGCCCCCACCGCCCCCACGTCCGGCCGCACGGCAAGTCCGACCATCTCGCCCAGCCATCCCGGTTCCACAACCTCGACATCGTCGTTGAGCAGCAGGATCACCGCTCCCCGGGACTGTGCGACCACGGCGTTGTTGATCGCCGAGTAGTTGAACGGCCCCGGCACCGGCACGACCGTCACCCGCGAATGCTGCGCCAGCCGCGCCAGCGCCGCGACCGCACTCGCCGCGCTGCTGCCATTATCGGCGATCAGCACCTCGATTTCCCGGTATGCCGTGCGCTGCAGCAGCCCATCGACACACGCGTCCAGCAATCGCGCATTGTCCCGGGTCGGGATCACGACGCTGACGAGCGGCGGCGGATCGACGACCTGCCACGCCACCCGGCCCCGCCCGGCCGCGGCGACCACGGGCCGGGCCGACGGGCTGACCACCGCCGCGAGCGCCGCCCGGACCGCCGCGGCGCCGGGCCGCTGCCGCCGTGGGGCCGGACACCAGCTCAGCAGGTGCGGAACATGCGTGATGCCACGCACGCGTGAACAGGCTCGCAGCACGATGTCGTGGGGCGGCTCCAGCTCGCCGTCGCCCATCGCGTCCAGCAGGCCGCGGCGGAACAGCGCGGCCCCCCCGACCAGGTCATGCTCGAGCGCCAGATCGAAGCTCCATCCTGGCTTGTAGTAAGGGCCGGCCGTATCGGACGATTCGTCACCGAACGCGATATCCGCGCCCTCCGCGCCCCGCACCCGGTCCAGTGCGCCGGCGCACAAGGAATACCCGTCGGCGACAAGCATCATCCGACCGGCCCGCCCGCACCGCTGCAGCACCGCTCCAATCCTGGGGGGCCCACCGATACCGCGAACGACACTGAGCGCCGGGCCGGATACCGCATGCCGTGCAATCAGCCTGCTCAGCCCGTCCGGCCAGAGGGACAGTTGCACGACCACGACGCGCGCGCCGCCAACCGCCGCCAACGTCCGTTCGACGATGGCAAACGACGACAGCGCACCTGCCATCACGACTACGCAGACTTCCTCTAGCGTTCCCACTCGCGACCGCCTCGTCGGGTCGGCCGCGGCGCACGCGCGGCACGCCCACTGATGCGGGACCGGGCGGCAGGAATCAAGCCGCCTCGGTCATCGCCAAACGGTCGTCGCCTCAGTAGCGGCCCGACTGCGTCCGTGCCCGCTGCTCGTCCGCCCACGCGCGCTGCTGGTCCGCGCGCTGCCGATCCATGTCGCGCTGACGCCGGGCCGCATCGTCGGCCCGCTGGCGATCGTCCTGATCGAATCGCCGGCGGTCGTCGTTGGCGCGCCGCCGCGCATCCTCGTCATGACGGTGATCGTCGCGCCCGGCATTCTGCCGCTGATACTGGTCCCGCCTGCGCGCGTCCTCGGCATCGCGGCGGCCCTGCTCATAGGCCTGGCGCTCCGCATCCGGGTTCTGGGCGGGGCGCCCGCCCAGCACCTGGTCCTGCAGCAGCCGGCCCACGTCGTTCAGGCTCTGCGCCCGGACCGGACCGGCCGCGATGCCCGCCGCCGCAAGCCCCAGAAGCGCCGCCGTGATGACACGCATGAAATCCTCCTCGGATTGATATCGTGCCAACGCGCCGGCGCTCCCGATGGTTCAAGCGTCAGACCGTCTCCACCAGCACAACCTCGGCATCGCCCTCGGCCGTGATCACCAGCTCCGTCTCACCCTCGATCGCGGCACCGTCGCGCGTGCCCACCCTCGTGCCGTTCACCGTGACCTCTCCGGTTGCCGGCACCAGATAGGCCTTCACCCCGGGCGCCAGCACGCGCCGCACCGTCTCCCCGGCCGAAAGCCGCCCGGCCAGCACCGCGCCGTCCGCATGCAGCGGCAGCGCCCCGTCCCGCCCGTCACCCGAGGCCAGCACCTGCAGCCCGCCGCCAGCCGGGGGGAACGCCCGCGCCGCCCAGCCCGGCTCCACGCCCTGCTTGTTGGGCATCAGCCAGATCTGGAAGATCCGGGTCTCCTCGTCCTCCTTGTTGTACTCCCCATGCACGATGCCGCGGCCCGCATGCATCACCTGCACGTCCCCAGCCTCGGTCCGGCCCTGGTTGCCCAGGTTGTCCACGTGGGTGATCGCACCCGACCGGACATAGGTGATGATCTCCATGTCCCGATGCGGATGCGGGTCGAACCCGGCGCCCGGCGCGATCCGATCATCGTTCCACACTCGCAGCGCGCCCAGGCCCATCCGCCCCTCGTCACGGTAGTGCCCGAAGCTGAAATGGTGGCGCGCGTTGAGCCACTCGTTCTGGAACCGCCCAAGGCTGTCGAAACTCCGAACGTCGATCATGTCTTTCGCTCCCAGAGCATCATCCGATCACGGCTGTTCGCGGATTGGATACGGATGCTCGCTTACACAGATCATTCGATGTCGAACGATCGACGCCCATCTATGTCGGCGCGCCCCCGAGTTCAAGGGGGTTCTCTCCCAGCCCCAGCCTCCGCAGCAGCCGGTCCAAGGTCCGCACCTCCTCGGCCGTAAGGCACGCGAACGTCCCCGCGATGTCCTCCGCATGCAGCGGGAACAGCCCCTCGATCAACGATCGCCCTTCGGCGGTCAGGTCCACCAGCACGCTGCGCCCGTCCCGCCGGCAGCGCAGCACGAGCCCCCGCCGCTCCAGCTTGTCGATCACGTCCGTGAGGTTGCCGGCGCTCGTGAGCACCCGCCGTCCCAGCTCCCGCTGGTGCATCGGCCCCTTGTGCAGCACCGCCTCCAGCACGCCCAGCTGCGTCAGGGTCAGCCCCGCCGCGGCCACCCGTCCTTCGACGCGCGCCAGCACCGCACGTGTCGCGCGGTTCAGCTTGACGTAGGCCCGCAGCGCGTCCCGGACGCGGTCGGCGTCCACCTACCGGTTCATCAGCACCGGCAGGCTCGCGTTCTCCAGCACGTGCCGGGTCACGCCCCCCAGGATCAACTGCCGCAACCGCGAGTGCGAATACGCCCCCATCGCCAGCAGATCGGCGCCGAACGCCCGCGCGCCCTCCAGCAGCCCCCGCCCGACATCCTTCTCGATCGGCCGGAACTGCGCCGATTCCACCTGGATGCCATGCAGCGCGAGATACCCGGCCAGTTCCATCGCGCCGGGCCCGCGCCGCTGATACTCGTCGGCCGCCAGGATCTGAACCTTCTCCGCCCGCTGCATCCAGGGGATCGCCGCCTGCACCGCCGCGGCACTCTCCGCCGTCCCGTTCCACGCGACGCAGATCCGCGTGCCCACCGTCTTCGTCGGCACCTGCGGCGCGATCAGCACCGGCCGGCCGCTGTCGAACAGCACCGCATGCAGCGCGTCGCTGCTGCTCACGTCGTCCCCGGCCTCCGGATGCGGCACCACGGTCAGGTCCGTCAGCCGCGCAAGCTGCGCGACCAGATCCTCCTCCCGCCCCGTGATGCTCGCGAAGTTCGCCGTGGCCCCGGCCCCCGGATGCGGCTCGGCGACCGTCACCCCCTGCTCGGCCACGAACCGGTCGAACATCGTGCGCACGGCGTTGCTGCGCTCGCTGCTCTCCTTCTCCGTCGCCGACATCATCTCTTCGATCATCGCGCCCGACAGCCCCTCCCCCGCCAGCGGCGCCACGTCGCGGCTGTCGACGCGGACGTGCAGCGCCGTCAGATGCGCGTCCCAGATCCGCGCGACCATCAAGGCCGTCGTCAACGCGGCCTCCCCGGCGGCGGTCCCGGTCAGCGGCAGCAGGATCCTGCGGATAGGCATGGCGTGTTCCCGATCAAGCGTGTCCGGACAGCATCATAGCACCGCCAGCCGCAACTGCACCTGCGCTTCCGCACGCCCCAGGTCCAGCGCATCCACAAGCGTCCACCCCGCCGGCACCCGCGCCGCCCCCACCGCCTGCCGCAGCACCGAAACGCCCGCATCCGACGCGTCCCCCTGCCGCGCCGCCACCCGCCGCTCCAGCTCCGGCAGCGGCGCATCCAGCCACACGCCCAGGAACGGCGCCCCGGCCGCCCGGGCCGTCCGCTCCACCGCCCCCGCGAACCCCGCCCCCAAACCCGCCCCCAGAAATGTCGCGTCTACGATCACCGCATGCCGCCCCGCCGCCGCACGAAGCTCCTCCATCAGCGCGGCGTCGGTCCGCGCATTCGCCGTTGCGGTGTAGCCCTCCTGCCCCAGCCGCTCCTCCGGCGCCACGCCATGCACGCGCTTCCGCACCTCGTCGCTCCGCAGCACCAGCGCGCCCGGCGCACCGCCCATCCCGGGCGCCAACGCCCGCGCCAGCGTGCTCTTCCCCGTCCCCATCAACCCGCCCACCGCCAGCACGACAGGCCGCCCCGGGTGCAGATACCCCAACGCCGCGGCCAGCAGCCCCGTCCCATCCCGGCCCCGCGACGCCTCCACATGCGCCCGCACCATCGCCCGCAGCGACAGGAACGGCGCCAGAGCCCCCACCAGCCCGGCATCCCCGGTCCGCGCCACATACCGGTTCAGCACCGCATTCGCCGCCGCCCGGGACACGCGCTGCTCCAGATCCATCAACAGGAACGCCAGGTCGTAACCCGGATCGATCGTCGCCAGCTCCTCATTGAACTCCAGCGCATCGAACGGCGCCGGCCGCCCATGCCACATCAGCATGTTGCCAAGATGCAGATCCCCATGCGCCCGCCGCACCAGCCCGCGCCGCGCCTCCAGCAACGGGGCAATCCCATCGATCGCCCGCAACACGTCGAACCGCCACCCCGCGACGGCCTCCGCATCCAGCCCGGCATCCCCCGCCGCCCGCGCATTCCCCTCCGCCACCGCCCGCATCCGGCCCGCCTGGTCGACCATCGCGGGATCGCCGGCCGCCGCCGCCTGCGCCCCGTGCATCGCCGCCACCGCATCCGCAAGCGCCGTCAGCAGCGCCGGCCCGATGCCCCCCGCGGCAGCCAGGGTGTCCAGGAAGTCGCCCTCGGGCACCCGCGCCATCCGCAGCGCCCAGTCGAGCACCACTTCCCCGCGCAGGACCGGCACGACGCCCTTATACAGGCCAGGCACGTGCGGCGCGTTCAGCGCCAACTCCCGCTCCAGCAGCCGCCGCCGCTCGTGGATGTCGGTGAAGTCCAGAAACCCCAGCCGCACCGCCTTCTTCATCTTCCAGACGGTGTCGGTGCCCCGGAACACCGCCGAGATGTGCGTCTCGAGCGGCGAAGCCCCGGACACCTGCCCCAGTATCGCTGCCGCCTCCGCCTGCCCCGCAGGGATCGCCACTACGGATACAGCGCGGAGACGCTCCACCCCTCGCCATGCCGCGAATACACCCGCCGGTCGTGCAGCCGGAACGGCATGTCCTGCCAGAACTCCATCGCCGCCGGCACGACCCGGAACCCCGACCAGTGCGACGGCCGCGGGATCGTGTCCCCGGGATACCGCGCATCGAGCTCCGCCACCCGCCGCTCCAGCTCCGCCCGCGCCGGCAACGGCCGCGACTGGTCGGACGCGGCCGCCCCCAGCCGCGACACCCGCGCCCGGCTGTGGAAATACGCGTCCGCCTCAGCCTCGCTCACCGGCCCCACCGCCCCCTCGATCCGCACCTGCCGCCGCAGGCTCTTCCAGTGGAACAGCAGCGCCGCATGCGGATTGCCGTGCAGCTCCCCGCCCTTCCGGCTGTCGTGGTTCGTGTAGAACACGAACCCCCGCGCGTCGTGCCCCTTCAGCAGCACCATCCGCACCGACGGCCGCCCCCCTACCGTGCTGGTCGCCAGCGCCATCGCATTCGCGTCGTTGGGCTCCGACGCCGACGCCTCCGCCAACCACGCGTCGAACAGCAGCAGCGGATCGGCCGCGTCGGGGATTCCGGGATGGGTGGGCCGCGTGTTGGTGTCTGGCATGGACCTAAGGTGCCGTCTTGCCGCCGCAGGTCAATGTCCACCCGCGTGCGAATCCGCCCGCGCCCTTGCCCCCCGCCCCCCCGTGTGCCACCACCCGCGACGCATTCGCCGCACGAACGACCGAGGTTGCCCATGTCCGACGCCGCCCCCGCCCCGTCCAGCGGCATCATGAAAGGCCGCCGGGGCCTGGTGATGGGCGTCGCCAACGACCGCTCCCTCGGCTGGGCCATCGCCAGCGCCTGCGCCGCGCAGGGCGCCGAACTCGCGTTCACCTATCAGGGCGAGGCCCTCGGCAAGCGCGTGCGACCCCTCGCCGAAAGCGTCGGCAGCACCATCGTCGTCCCCTGCGACGTCGCCGACGACGCCAGCATCGACGCCGCCTTCACCGAGGTCGGCAAGCACTGGGACGGCATCGACTTCCTCGTCCACGCCATCGGCTGGGCCGACAAGGCCTATCTCCGCGGCAAATACCTCGACACCCCGCGTGAGGCCTTCCGCGTCGCCCTCGACATATCCTGCTTCTCCTTCACCGCCGTCGCCCAGCGCGCCGTCCCCATGATGCGCCGCGGCGGCTCCCTCCTCACCCTCACCTACCTGGGCGCCGAGCGCGTCATGCCCCACTACAACGTCATGGGCGTCGCCAAGGCCGCCCTCGAAAGCTCCGTCCGCTACCTCGCCGCCGACCTCGGCGCGCAGGGCATCCGCGTCAACGCCATCTCCGCCGGCCCCATGAAGACCCTGGCCGCCAACGGCATCGGCGACTTCCGCTACATCCTCCGCTGGAACGAGTACAACGCGCCGCTCGAACGCAACACCAGCATGGACGACGTCGGCGGCGCCGGCATGTATCTCCTCAGCTCCCTCTCCTCCGGCGTCACCGGTGAGATCCACCACGTCGACAGCGGCTACCACGTCGTCGGCATGAAGAACCCGGCCGCCCCCGACATCAACGTCACGACAGGCGATGGGGCCTAGTTGAGCCACAACAGCTTCGGCCACCTCTTCCGCGTCACCACCTGGGGCGAAAGCCACGGGCCCGCCATCGGCTGCGTCGTCGATGGCTGCCCCCCGCGCCTGCCCCTCACCGAAGCCGACATCCAGCCCTGGCTCGACCGTCGTCGCCCCGGCCAATCCCGCTTCACCACCCAGCGGCAGGAACCCGACGCGGTCCGCATCCTCTCCGGCACCATGGACGGCATGACCACCGGCACCCCCATCGCGCTCGAAATCCAGAACGTCGATCAGCGCAGCCGCGACTACGGCGCCATCGCCGAACAATTCCGCCCCGGCCACGCCGACCTCGCCTACGAACTGAAATACGGCATCCGCGACCACCGCGGCGGCGGCCGCAGCAGCGCGCGCGAGACCGCGATGCGCGTCGCCGCCGGCGCCATCGCCCGCCGCGTCCTCGGCCCCGATGTGCAGATCCGCGGCGCCCTCGTGCAGATGGGCGCCCACGCCGTCGACCGCGCCCGCTGGGACTGGGACGAAACCGCCCGAAACCCCTTCTTCTGCCCCGACGCCGCCACCGCCGCCGAATGGGAAACCAGCCTCACCGCCATCCGCAAGCAGGGCTCCAGCGTCGGCGCCGTCATCGAGATCGTGGCCGATGGCGTCCCCCCCGGTCTCGGCGCGCCCATCTACGCCAAGCTCGACGCCGACATCGCCCACGCTCTGATGGGCATCAACGCCGTGAAGGGCGTCGAAATCGGCGACGGGTTCGCCGCAGCTTCACTTCATGGCGAGCAGAACGCCGACGAGATGCGCATGGACGACGGCCACGTCCGCTTCCTCGCCAACCACGCCGGCGGAATCCTGGGCGGAATCAGCACCGGACAGCCCATCGTCGCCCGCTTCGCCGTGAAGCCCACCAGCTCGATCCTCGTCCCCCGCCGGGCCGTCGATCGCCACGGCGCCGAAGTGGACATCGAGACGAAGGGTCGCCATGATCCCTGCGTCGGCATCCGCGCCGTCCCCGTTGGAGAGGCCATGCTCGCCTGCGTGCTCGCCGATCACCTGCTGCGGCACCGGGCCCAGAACCCCGACGCCCCGGCCCACGCACGCCTGCCGCGGAACTAGAACATGCACCAGGTCTCAACCATGATCGACCCGGCGCCCATCAACGCCCTCGTCCGCGCCGTCGGCTCCAAGCTCTGGAAGGACAGGATCGCTGCCCTCCTCGCCGCCGGCGCCGCCCCAACCCATGGCGGCCGCCAGACGATGCAGCGCCACGCCATCGAGCTGACGCTGGAGCGCCTCCGCACCCGCCCGCAATCCCGCCCGCCCAGCGCCGCCGAACGCTGCATCGCCGCCTTCGCCGCCGCCGCGGTGGACGTCCTGAAGGCGATGTCGCCCGAGGGCCGCGAACGTATGGTCCAGGCCCTCCGCCACGCCCTGACGGCCGAGGAATGCCTCGCCCCGCTCTGCCACCTTCTCCGCACCGCGACCCTGCACCGCACCCGCGGCTTCACCGTCCGCTTCGCCGGGTTCGAGGACGCGGCGACCTTCGACCTGCTGATCGAGCGCGACGGCATGGAAGCCGAGATCGCCTGCGACGCCATTTCGGCCGAGGACGGCCGCGGCGTCCATCGCGGCGCCTGGTTCCGCCTGGTCGACCGCGTCGACCCCGAGCTGCAGACCTGGCTCCGCTCCCACCCCGGTCGCTACCTGCTGAAGATGACCCTCCCGAAGGGCCTGCCCGCCGACGGCACCGACCTGCTCGCCGCCCTCCACACCCGCATCACCCACATGCTGCAGGACAAGCGGCGCGCCGACGGCGACGAGGCCGCCGTCCTCCGGCTCGACCCGCTGATGCTCGCCGCCGCCCAGGCCGACGAGCTGGGATTGATGCCCCGCCTCCGCCGCGAGTTCGGCCCCGAGGCCCATCTCTCCGTCACCGCATCCGGCGGCGGCATCTTCGTCATGGCCGCCCGCGCCGGGCAGGAGAACGAGGTCGCGTGCGCCGTCCGCCGCCGCCTCGACGCCGTCGCCCCCGCCAGGCTCACCGGCACCCGCCCCGGCATCGTCGCGATGTTCATCGAGGACACCGACCGCGCCGAGTGGCGCCAGCTCCGCGACCGGCTGGAGCTGGAAGGTGAGGCCCGCCAGTTCATGACCCACCCGGAAGCCGAAAACGTGGTGGCGATCACCTGCTGCTCCCGCCTGGAGCTGTTCGGCCTGCCGGAACCCGACGCGGCGCCCGATGGCGAACTCCGCTTCCGCAACCCCCGGCACCCCGCCGCAAAGGCGGAAGCGCTCGCCCCCGCCATCCTCTCCAGCATGTGACGCAAAGGCGCCAGCTCACGTAGGGTGGGTCCTGCAACCCACCCCCAAAACCCTCGAAATCGCCTACGCCAGCATCGGCCCGTTCACCAGCCACGGCGTCCCGAACCGGTCCTTCACCATCCCGAACCGCTCGGTCCAGAACATCTTCTGCATCGGCATCCCGACCGTCCCGCCATCGGACAGCGCGGCGAACACCCGCTCCGCCTCCTCGATCGAATCGGTCGAGATCGCCACCGAAAACCCCTGCTGCGGCGCCCGCATGTGCGGCGGTGCGTCCGAACCCATCAGCACACCCTCGCCCACGATCAACGCCGCATGCATGACGAGGTCCTTCGTCTCGGGCGGCATCTGCTCCGCCATCGGCGAGTCGCCATACGTCATCATCGACTCGATGCGCCCACCCAGCGCCGTCTCGTAGAACCGGAATGCCTCGGCGCACGTGCCGTCATAGTGCAGGTATGCGTTGATCCGCATGGTGCGTTCTCCGTTGGTCCAAGGAATAATTCCGTCCCCCGACGTGTAACGTCCTGTTCACGAAGTGATCGAACTGCTTTAACATCGATATCGATCGCCTGTCGGAGTGACTGGAATGCCCACCGGGGCCGCGCTGCAATACCACATCCGGAACCGCACCACCCCCGGCGCGGACTACAACGTCCAGCCCGTCACCGCCGCCGGCATCGACGGCGCCGGCATTGTCGTCGCCGTCATCGACGACGGCGTCCAGACCGATCACCCCGCCTTCGCCGGCCGGCTCGATCTCGCCCGCTCCTACGATTTCGTCTCGGGCATCGCCTCGCCGTCCGGCAACTTCGTCCCGGGCGCCGAGGAGTCGGACGAGGACGTCAGCGACACGCACGGGACCGCGGTCGCCGGCGTCGCCCTCGGCAACGCGACCTGGGGCGGCCCGATCGGGGTGGCGCCGGGCGCCACGCTGGCGGCGATCCGGATCAACATCGGCGGCAAGCCCGTTCCCGGCAGCCCGAACGCCGCGAACCCCAGCAAGAGCGACCTCGGCGCCCTCGGGATGGACCAGGCGACGAAGGTGGCCGACGTCTCCAACAACTCCTGGGGGGGCGAGGGGGTCGCCGACCAGACCTATGCCGAGCCCGACAATGCGGCCCTGGGCACGGCGCTCCAGCGGGCGGTGACCACGGGACGCGGCGGAAAGGGCCTCATCGTCGTCTTCGCGGCAGGCAACGACGGCGACAGCGGCGACGACGTCTCGTTCCAGGCGACGACCAGCGACCCCCGGGTCATCGCGGTGGGCGGCCTGAACGCCGACGGCACCCCGGCGCTCGGCCTCACCCACGGCGCCGGGCTGCTGGTCTCGGGCGCCGCCGTGGGCGTCGTCACGGCCAACCGCTATGCCCCCGACGGCGCGGTCGATTCGAACGGCCTCCCGACCGGCTCCTACAAGCCCATCACCGGCACCTCCTTCGCCGCCCCCGGCGTCTCGGGCGTCGTCGCCCTCATGCTGCAGGCCAACCCCGACCTCGGCTGGCGCGACGTGCAGGAAATCCTCGTCGACAGCGCGAAAATCCCCGGCGCCAACGCGATCACGAAGCCCGACGGCACGCCCTGGTTCACGACCCTGGGCACCGGCGACTGGAACGGCGGCGGCCGGCATTTCTCCAACGCCTACGGCTACGGCCTGCCCGACGCCGACGTCGCCGTCCAGTTCGCCAAGACATGGGTGCCCCGCGGCACCAGCCTCAACCTCGTCACCGCCACCACCGCCGGCCGTGGCGGCATCGCCGTCACGGGCGGCGCCGAACCGGTCAGCACCAGCCTGACCGTGGGATCGAGCCTGCGCATCCAGCACGTCCAGCTCACGATCGCCGCCCCCAGCCTCACCATCCCGAACGTCCGCCTGGTGCTGACCGCGCCCGACGGCACACGCTCCGTCATCGCCGACCAGGCCGGCACCAGGCAGGACGTCGCGACCCAGCCCGGCGGCCCGGCCGACGCCGTGCAATACTTCAACAAGGACGGCTCCCCGAAGCTCGATGACGACGGCAAACCCACGTTCAACACCGGGAAGCTCGACCATACCCTGAACGACGCCGCCTTCTGGGGGGTCGACGCGAAAGGCGCCTGGACGCTCGAGATCACGGACTTCCGCACCGGCGAAACCGGCACGGTGGACTCCTGGAGCCTGACCCTCTGGGGCGACGCGGCCGACGCCCCCCGCACGCTGGTCTACACGCCGGAGTTCGCGACCGTCGCCGCAGCCGACCCGGCGCGCGCCACGATCCGCACGGCGGGTGCGACCGGCACCATCGACGCGGCCGCGATGGCGGGCGAAACCCGCCTCGACCTGAACGGCGGCGCAGGCCTGCTGGGCGGCGTCGCCGTCACGGTCCAGGGCGGGACAGGCAACGCCATCGGCGGCCGGGGCGCCACGACGCTCATCGGCACCGCCGGCGCCAACCGCCTGGCCGCCGGCGACGGCGACACCCTGATCGTGGGCGGCGGCGGCGCCGACACCGTGCTGGGCGGCGCCGGGCGCGACACGCTGCTGGCCGGCGGCGGCGGTGCGATCGTCGTCAGCGGCGCCCGCGGCGCCCTGGTGGTGCTCGGCAACGACGACATCCTCCTGGGCGGCGGCGCCGACACCGTGATCGGCGGCGCCGGCATCCAGACCGCCTTCGCCCTCGCCGGCAAGACCGAGGCCTTCGCCGGCTCCGGCACGCTCGAGTTCATCAACGCCGGCGCGGCCAGCACCGTGGTCGGCGGCGGCGGGCGCGTGATCGCCTTTGGTGGCGCGCAGGGCGACGTGCTCAGCGGCGGCACCGCCGGCGGCAACGTCCTGGTCAGCGGTACCGGCGCGGCGACGCTGTTCGGCGGCGGCGACGGCGACGTGCTGTTCGCCCAGGGCGGCGCAACCCAGGTGCTGCGCGCCGGCGCAGGGAACGAGACGCTGTCGGGCGCCGGGTCGTCGACGGGCGCCGTCTACTTCGCCGGGTCCGGCACGGTCGTCATCGGCGCCGGGGCCGGGAACGACACGGTGTTCGGCGGCGGCGGCAACGCCACCGTCCTGGGCGGTGCCGGCGCCGACCTGTTCGCGTTCAAGCGCGGCGAGGCCGGCGGCCGAATGCTGATCGGCGGCTTCGACGCCAACAAGGGCGACCGCATCACGCTGCAAGGCTACGAGGCGAACGCGGTGCAGACGGCGCTGTCCGGCGCCGCGATGACGCAGGCCGGCTACACGCTTACCCTGTCCGACAACACAAGGGTGTCGTTCAGCACCCTGGACCGCCTCTCGGCCACGGCCTTCGTGTAGGAGACGCGGCCGGCGCCCCCGTCAGATCCACCCGCGCTTCTTGAACCAGATCAGCGGGATCAACCCGCTCAGCACGATCAGCACCAACGCATAGAAATACCCGTAACCCCACTCCAGTTCGGGGATCCACTTGAAGTTCATGCCATAGATGCTCGCGACCAACGTGGGCGGCACCCCCACGACCGAC
Organism: uncultured Acetobacteraceae bacterium; assembly: GCA_964246015.1. Taxonomy (GTDB): domain Bacteria; phylum Pseudomonadota; class Alphaproteobacteria; order Acetobacterales; family Acetobacteraceae; genus JBBROS01. Next base: position 24,979 of record CAXTPG010000016.1, on the reverse strand, counting down.
ACGACCGTCAGCACCTTGATCCCGTTGCTCTGCTCGATATTGATGAACCCCAGCGTCGCATCCAGCAGGAACATCACCTTGTTCTGCAGCTGCGTGTCGTAATCCGACAACGACACGATATCCTGCCGCAGCGTCTTCACCCGGTGCTTCTGGTCCGAAGGGATCCACCCCGACGCGTTCTCCGCCGTGTACAGCACGATCCGCTGCACCCCCAGTAGGCTGTCCCGGATGTTGGAAAGCCGCTCCCCCGCCCGCCCGATCGCCCGCAGCATCGCCCGCAACTGCACGTCGTTGCGCGCCGAGTTCGACGACTCCGGCCGGAACACCCGGCGCGAGATGCCATCGAGGTTCCCCCCCACATGCTCCAGCACGTCCGCCAACCGGTCGACGATCGCCTCCAGCAGCCCCAGGAACGCCGCCACGCTGCACGTCTTGCCGCTCCCCGCCTGGAACCGGTCGGCAAACAGGTCGAACACCGGCATGTCCGCGAACCGCACCGTCACCAGGTGCTTGTCCGACAGCGTGAACCCCAGCGGCGCGATCCGCGACACCCCCTCCGCATCCAGATAGGTCATCGGCGTGCTGAGGTACAACGCCCCGTTCTCGCAGTTCAACCTGCTGCTGGTCTCGATCTCGGACAGGTCCGCCAGCGCCGGCACGCGCAGCCCCGTGGCCCGCTCCGCCGCCGACCGCTCGGCGTCGTCGGGCCGCAGCAGGTCGATCCACAACGCCCCCGCGAGGTCAGGGGCCGCGTGGTGCTCGGTCGCGACGACGCGCCGGGCCGAATGTCCGGTGTTGGCATACAGCATGGCCCGACCTTTATCCCGGAATGATCCGCCCGGCGAGACGTGACCGCCCCCGCGGCCTGCGCTAGAAGACCGGATCGCACCCCGAGGAACAAGCGTTGAACCAAGTCAGTCCGAGCCTGCGGCCCAACACCCTGCGGTCCGGCCCCGACGCCCAAGGGCGATTCGGCGGATTCGGCGGCCGCTTCGTGGCCGAAACCCTCATGCCACTCATCCTGGCCGTCGAACAGGCCTACGAGGACGCCAAGCGCGACCCGGAGTTCCAGCCCGAGCTGGACCGCTACCTCACCCACTACGTCGGCCGCCCCAGCCCGATGTGGTTCGCCGAACGCCTCACCGAGCGCCTCGGCGGCGCACGCATCTACTTCAAGCGCGACGAGCTGAACCACACCGGCAGCCACAAGATCAACAACTGCATGGGCCAGATCCTGCTGGCCCGGCGCATGGGCAAGACCCGCATCATCGCCGAAACCGGCGCAGGCCAGCACGGCGTCGCCACCGCGACCGTCTGCGCCCTGTTCGGCCTCCCCTGCACCATCTACATGGGCGCCACCGACGTCGAACGCCAGAAGCCAAACGTCTTCCGCATGAAGCTGCTGGGCGCCGAGATCAATCCCGTCACCTCCGGCGCCGGCACGCTGAAAGACGCGATGAACGAGGCGATGCGCGACTGGGTCGCCAACGTCGACGACACCTACTACCTCATCGGCACCGTCGCCGGCCCCCACCCCTACCCCGCCATGGTCCGCGACTTCCAGAGCGTGATCGGAACCGAGGCGCGCGCCCAGCTCATGGAGATGGAAGGCCGCCTGCCCGACGCCGTCGTCGCCGCCATCGGCGGCGGCAGCAACGCCATGGGCCTGTTCCACCCCTTCCTCGACGACGAATCCGTCCGCCTCGTCGGCGTCGAGGCCGCCGGCCACGGCCTTGATACCGACGCCCACGCCGCCAGCCTCAGCCGCGGCCGCCCCGGCATCCTGCACGGCAACCGCACCTACCTGCTCCAAGACGACGACGGCCAGATCATCGAGGCCCACAGCATCAGCGCCGGCCTCGACTACCCCGGCATCGGCCCCGAACACTCCTGGCTGCACGAGATCGGCCGCGTAGAATACGTCGCCGCCACCGACGCGGAGGCGCTGGAAGCCTTCCAGCTCTGCACCCGCACCGAGGGCATCATCCCCGCCCTGGAGCCCGCCCACGCCATCGCCCACGTCCAGAAGATGGCGCCGGCCATGGGCCGCGACGCCCTGATCCTCATGAATCTCTGCGGCCGCGGCGACAAGGACATCTTCACCGTCGCCGAACACCTGGGCGTCAAGCTGTGACACGCCGCCCATGACCCGCATCGCCCCCCGCTTCGCCGCCCTCCGCAAGGAAGGCCGCGGCGCCCTGATCCCCTTCCTCGAGGCCTACGACCCCGACCACGCGACAAGCCTTGCCATCCTTCGCGGCATGCCCGAAGCCGGCGCCGACCTCATCGAGATCGGCATGCCCTTCACCGACCCGATGGCCGACGGCCCCACCGTCCAGGCCGCCGGCCTCCGCGGCCTCAAGGCCGGCGCGACCCTCGCCGGCACCCTCGCCATGGTCGCCGAGTTCCGCACCGAGGACGCCGACACCCCCATCATCCTCATGGGCTACCTCAACCCCATCGCCTCCTACGGCCCGGAACGCTTCTGCAAGGATGCCGCGACGTCAGGCGTCGACGGCCTCATCATCGTCGACCTGCCGACCGAGGAAGCCGCCATGGTCGCGCCGCACGCCGCTGCCCACGGCATCGACATCATCCGCCTCGTCGCCCCCACCACCGACGACGATCGCCTGCCCATCGTCCTCGATGGCAGCTCCGGCTTCGTCTACTACGTCGCCATCACCGGGATCACCGGCACCCGCACGGCGACCGCCGCAAGCCTGGCGGCCGCCCTCCCCCGCATCCGCCGGGTCACTGCCCTTCCCGTCGCCATCGGCTTCGGCATCCGCACCCCCGACCAGGCCGCCGAGGCCGTCCGCGTGGCCGACGCCGCCGTCGTCGGCTCCGCCCTCGTCGATACCCTGGCCAACAGTCTCGACGCGCACGGCAACCCGGCCCCGGACACCGCGCAGCGCGTCCTCGACCAGATCCGAGCCCTCGCACATGGCGTCCGGGGCGCCAGGGTCGCCTCATGAGCTGGCTCGCCGAATACGTCCGCCCCAAGATCCGCACCCTGCTGGGCCGGCGGGAGGTCCCGGACAATCTCTGGATCCAGTGCCCCGCCTGCCAGCAGATGCTGTTCACCAAGGACCTCGACCGCACGCTCAAGGTCTGCCCCAACTGCGGCCACCACATGCGCCCCACCGCCACGGAGCGCCTGGCCTACACCTTCGACCCCAATCCCGATGGCACCCAGGCCCACACCCGCATCGAGCTGCCCCGCGCGCCCGCCGACCCCCTCAAGTTCCGCGACAGCAAGCGCTACGTCGATCGCCTGAAAGAGGCCCGCGACAAGACCGGGCTCGAGGACGCCTGCCTCGTCGCCCACGGGACCATCGGCGGCCACAAGGCCGTCGCCGCCGCCATGGCGTTCGAGTTCATGGGCGGCAGCATGGGCGCCGCGGTGGGCGAGGCCATCGTCGCCGCCGCCCGCCTCGCCGTCCTGCAATCCGCTCCCCTCATCGTCTTCACCTCCAGCGGCGGCGCCCGCATGCAGGAAGGCGCCATCAGCCTCATGCAGATGCCCCGCACCACCATCGCCACACGCCTCGTGAAGGACGCCGGCCTCCCCTTCATCACCGTCCTGACCGATCCCACCACCGGCGGCGTCACCGCAAGCTTCGCCATGCTCGGCGACATCCAGATCGCCGAACCCGGCGCCCTCATCGGCTTCGCCGGCGCCCGCGTCATCGAGCAGACCGTCCGCGAAACCCTGCCCGACGGCTTCCAGCGCGCCGAATACCTCCACGCCCACGGCATCGTCGACATGGTCGTCCCCCGCGGCGACATGCGCGCCACACTCGCCCGCCTCATCGGCCTGCTGCGCGAGCGCGAGGCCGCCCCCCAAGCCGCATGAACCACCTTCCGTCCCAGGTCCCCTCCCGGATCGGCCCGCTGGTCGAGCGTCTGCACGCCCTCTATCCCCGCCTCATGGACCTCAGCCTGGACCGGCTGCACCGCCTGCTCGCCGACCTCGGCCACCCCGAGCGCCGCCTTCCCCCAATCGTCCATGTCGCCGGCACCAACGGCAAGGGCAGCACCTGCGCCATGCTGCGCGCGATGGGCGAGGCCGCCGGCTGGCGGGTCCACGTCTTCACCTCCCCCCACCTCGTCCACTTCAACGAACGCATCCGCATCGCCGGCCGCCTGGTCACCGACGACGCCCTGGCCGAAGCCATGGAAACCGTCGAGCGCGTCAACGCCGGCGCGCCCATCACCGTGTTCGAGGTCATCATGGCCGCCGCCTTCCACCTCTTCGCCGCCACCCCGGCCGACCTCTGCGTCCTGGAAGTCGGCCTCGGCGGCCGCGGCGACGCCACCAACGTCATCGACCGACCCGCCGCCTGCGCCATCACCTCCATCTCCCTCGACCACCAGGATCTGCTGGGCGACACGCTCGCCGCCATCGCCGCCGAAAAGGCCGGCATCATGAAGCCCGGCTCCCCCGTCGCCACCGGCCTGCAGCCGCCCGAGGCCATGTCCGCCCTCCGCGACGCCGCCGCCCGCACCGGCGCCACCCTCCTGGCCCGCGACGACGCCTGGACCATCGCCCGCCACGGCGCCGGCCTCCGCTTCTCCGACGCAAGCGGCGCCATCGACCTTCCCGTCCCCTCCCTCCCCGGCCCGCATCAGATCGACAACGCGGGCATCGCCGTCGCGGCCCTGCGCGCCGGGCTCACGCCCCCGCCCACCGCCTATGCCGGCCTCGCCCACGCCACCTGGCCCGCCCGCCTCCAGCGTCTCCACGGCGAGTTCGCCCACACCCTCCCGCCCGGCTGGGAACTCTGGCTCGATGGCGGCCACAACCCCGGTGCCGGCGCAGCCCTGGCCCAACACCTCGCCACCTGGCGCGACCGCCCCCTCCATCTCCTCGTCGGCATGAAGCAGGCCAAGGACACCGCGGAATTCCTCCGCCCCCTCCTCCCTCTCGCCACCACCACCTGGGCCGTCCAGGAACCCGGCCAGCATCTGGCCCTTCCCATCGACGCCATCGTCGAAGCCTCGGGCGGAATCGCCCGCCCCGGCCCCACCGTCGCCGCCGCGATCGCCCAGCTTCCCCCCGGTCCCCCCGCCCGGATCCTGGTCTGCGGCAGCCTCTATCTCGCCGGAGAAGTGCTGAAGCGCGACGGCGCCACGCTGGAATGATCGGTCCCGCACCTTGGCACCGCCCCACACGCCCCATCTAACCATATCCGCCACCCGGAGCCGGACATGGACAGCGCCGAACTGCACGCGATGCCGCGCGTCCGCGTCACACCCGACGAAGGCCGCCGCGCACCTATCCCACCAGGCGGCCTCAGCGCCCGCCTCCTGGCCCATGGCAGCATGGAGCTGCGCTGGTACGCCCCCCACGCCGGCGACCCGCAAACCCCGCACGACCGCGACGAACTCTACGTCATCGTCAGCGGCACCGCCGTCTTCATCCGCGCGGAAGACCGCACCCCGTTCGGCGATGAACCCGCTATGACGCTCCACGGCGAGGAACGCATCGCCGTCCAGCCCGGCGACGCCCTGTTCGTCCCCGCCGGCTGCGCCCATCGCTTCGAGGCCGCCAGCCCCGACTTCGGCTGCTGGATGGTCTTCTACGGTCCCGAGGGAGGCGAAGCATGACGCTGCACATCGCGAAACTGACCGAGGCCGACCGCCCCCGCTGGACCGAGCTGTGGCGCGACTACCTCGACTTCTACAAGACCACCCTGCCCGAGGCGCAGTTCAACCACACCTGGGCCCGCCTCATGCAAGGCGCCGCCCTGCACGGCCTCGCCGCCCGGACGGATACCGGGCCAGGGGCGACCATCGTCGGCATCACCCATTACCTGTTCCACCCCAGCGCCTGGACCATGACCGACGCCTGCTACCTGCAGGACCTCTATGTCGACGCCGCCACACGCGGCACCGGCGCCGGCCGGGCCCTGATCGAGGCCGTCGCCGCCGAGGCCCGCGCCCGCAACGCCGCCCGCCTCTACTGGCTCACCCAGGACCACAACACGACCGCCCGAACCCTCTATGACCGCCTGGCCAAGCACACCGGCTTCATCCGCTACGAATACCCCCCGCTCTCATGAAAACACCACGCCCACCCCGGCGATGCATGACCCAGCCCCTTGATCCCACCGCCAGCCTAGGCTAACCACCCTCCCTCCGCGGGCGCCCAGGTAGCTCAGTTGGTAGAGCATGCGACTGAAAATCGCAGTGTCGCTGGTTCGATTCCGGCCCTGGGCACCATCCTCCTCACCCCCGCACATCCGCCGCCAGATGCGATGCCAGCGCCCGCACCCGCGGCGTGTGCCGCATGTCCTCATGGAACCCCAGCCACAACTCCCGCGCCGGCGGCGGGTCCGGCGGGTCCAGCCGCCGCAACCCGGCCAGCGCATCCCCCATGAGGCGCGGCAGCACCACCAGCCCCGCCCCCGCCAGCGCCGCTGCCGCGTGCACGTCCATGCTGTTGCTCTGCAATGCCACCCGCGCCATCGGGGCCACCTGATCCCGGAACCACTGCACGTGCGCAAGCGTCGCCGGCATCTCCGGCAATATCACCAGCGTGTGCCCGGGGCACCCGGCCGCGAAATCCGGCTCCCCCCGCTCCGCCAGATAGGCCTCGCTCGCGTATAATCCGCGCGGCGACGACCCGATCCGCCGTTGCACCAGCCCCTCCTGCTCGAACCGCGTCAGCCGCACCGCGATGTCCGCCTCGTGCCGGGCCAGGCTCAGCACCCGGTCCGCCGTCACCAGTTCCACCACCACCCCGGGGTGCAGCCCGCAGAACCGCGCCAGGCTCGCCGCCAGCAGGTGATGCCCGATCCACTCCAGCGTCGTGATCCGCACCAGCCCGTCGATCCCCGTCCCCTGCGCTGCGATCCGCCGCTCCGCCGCCAGCGCCTGCTCCTCCATCCGCTCCGCCAGGTCCAGCAACGACGTCCCCAGCGCGCTCAGCGCGACCCCGGTCGGATGCCGCTCGAACAGCGCCGCCCCCAGACGCGCCTCCAGATGCTCCAGCCGCCGGCTCATCGTCGGTTGCGTCACCCCCAGCACCCGTGCCGCAGCCGTCAGGCTTCCATGCCGCGCCACCGCCAACAGCAAACGCAGATCATCCCACTCGAGCATTCCGCCATCCCATTCCGTCCAGAGACATGCATAAGCGTATGCCCCCCTGCTTAGCTTTGCAGCTTACGCATAGCTTGGCCCCGACCTATCTCTCCGCCGTGCCCCAGGACCGACCTTGGCGATGGTGCACTGCACAACCTGGCCCGCCGCAAGACGGACCTCTCGGTCAGGAGACCACACATGAACAAGACCATTCTCGCCGCCGCCCTCCTTGCGCTCACCATCGGGGTCGCGCACGCCGAAAGCGAGGGCAACGGCGATCCCTTCCCCAATGCCGCCGCCCGCGCCATCGTCGCCAATCAGGTCCTGAGCGACACCGGGTCGGAAACCACGCCCCAGTACGGCAGGGCCGTCACGGTCCTGACCCAGGGCGACATCCTGCCCACCAACGGCAGCGAGGGCGCGGTCCAGACCGCCAACTCCCTCCCCGTCGGCGCCGAACAGGGCACGGTGCAGTATGCCCAGGCCCGGTCCATGAATCAGTGGGTCGCGGCACATGGCGGCACCAACTCCATCTGGGCCGCCGCGCCCGTCTCCACGATGAACTGAACCAGGCAAGGGGCCGCCACCGCGCGGCCCCTTCCGCTCACCGCGCAGCGACCAGCACCGGACGCCAGCCGATATCCTCATGCCGGTGCGACCTGGTGTTCAGATAGAAGAACCGGGCCGACCGGTAACCCCGGCAGCACCGCGCCGTTTCGCGCCCCAGGAATGGATCGCGGGTCCAGCTATGCGCGCCGAACCAATGCCACAGCCCGTTATGCGCCCCGGCCCGGGCCGCCTCGGTGGCCACCCCGTCCAGGTCCGGCCCCTGCGGAATCGGCAGCCCCGACGGCGGCGTCATGGCCCCGACCAGCCCGTCCCATTCATTCGGTTCGGACGCGCCACCCAGCCCCTCCGCATCCGCGAACCCGGTGCCGCCCGACATCAACTGGCAAACCCACTCCGCACCGTCGATCCGCACGGGCCGGCCCGTCACCAGCCCGGCCGCGTCCAGATCGTCCCAACTGACGCGCATCAGGATCACGCGGTCGCACACGAGCAGGAGTCGATCCGCCTCCTCGATCGCCACCCAACGCAGCGCCGCGTCCGGATCGGACGGGGTGTCGCCCAGGCGCCATCGGGCCGGATCGGGGGCTGAGCTGAAGTCGGCGATGTCCCCGGGCTCCATCCCCGGCGCCGGGCACAGCGCCGACAGGTCGATCAGCCAGGGCCGCGCCGGCCGCAGCACCGGCACGCCGTCGCGATACAGCGCGCCCATGGTCCGCACGCCCAGGAACCGCGTCACGCGACGGCGGCCGCGTTGCCCAGCCGCCCCGACAACGCCTCCGCCGCCGCACGGACCAGCACGGCATACTCCGTCACATGCGGCTCGAACCGGTTCAGGATGCCCGCGACCGTCAGCGCCCCCAGGCACTGCCCCCCGGGTCCGAACACGGGCGCCGAGACGCTCGCCACGTCCGGGTCCCGCTCCCCCAACGTCACCACGACGCCGTCCCGCACCAGCGTCGCGCCCAGCGCCGTCGCCAGCCCGGCATGATGCGCGATCACGTGCCCGGCCGACCCGCGGTCCAGCGGCGACAACTCCCCCTCGTCCACATGGCTGCGGGCGCTTCGCGGCGCATTCACCCGATACAGGCACACCCGCTCGGACCCCTGCCGCACCCAGAACGACGCGCTCTCCCCCGTCTCGTCCACCAGCGCCTGCAACGCCGGCCGCACCTCCGGCTCCAGATCGAGCTGCTGGCGGAACACCGAGCCCAGCCGCCACAACGAAGGCCCGAGCCAATAGGCCCCCCCCGCCACCTTCTGCGCATACCCGAACCGCTCCAGCGACGCCGCCACCCGCATGATCGTCGCCTTCGGCAGCCCCGTCCGCGCCGCCAGCTCCCGCAGCTGCAACGGCCGCCCCGCCTGGCCCAGCGCGTCCAGCAGCGCCAGCGCCCGCTCCACCGCCTCCACCCCGCCGCGCGGCGCCGCCTCGACACTCATGCCACGCACTCCATCAACCGCGGCCGCAACGCCTCCAGCAGCAGCCCCGCCGCGATCCGTTCGGACCGTCCGGACGGGTCCAGCGGCGGCGAAACCTCGACCATGTCCAGCCCGCACAACGGCGCCGCCGCAAGCACGGCAACCAGGTCGAGGTACTGCCGCGGCGTGATCTCGCTATGCACCACGGACCCGGTGCCAGGCAGGAATCCGGCGTCCATCGCATCCACATCGAGCGTGACGTACACCGCCTCGCACCCCGCCATCGCGTGCTCCAGCGCCCGCCGCGCCGCCGCCGGCGCGCCCATGGCATGCACGTCCTCGGCCGAGAGGATCAGGCCGCCCATGCCCTCGATCGCATCGACGTCCGCGCCGTCCACCCAGCCGCTGACCCCGATCCAGGCCATCGGCCCGATGTTCGGCAGCTCTGACGTCCGCCGTGCATTCGTCGCGTGGTTCATCGTCCCCCAGGCGCCCAGCCGGTCGCAGAAATCAAGGTGCCCATCGATCTGCACGAACCCGAACCGCGCCCCCGGCCGCAACGCCGCCCAGGCGCGGGACACGCCGAGGCAGGCCGGATAGCTGGTATAATGGTCCCCCCCCACCGCGACCGGCAGCGCCCCCGCCATCACGATGGCTTCCGTCATGGCGGCGATCCCCTCGGTCAGCGCGGCCGGGTCGGTCGCGTGCAGCGGCGCATCGCCCACGTCGCGCATCCCGCCGGGGCGCCGGCGGAACACGCCGCCCGTGCCGGCATCCACCAGCTCGGGCCCGGCCGCGTCCAGCCCGCGCATCAGCGCCTGCGTCTCACGCCGCAGGGCGCGCGGCCCGTAACGGGTGCCTATCCTGCTGGTATGCGTCGCATCGGACGGGATTCCGAGGAACGCGACGTCGCCCGCTACCAGGTCGCCTGCCACGCCGGGCGGCGAATCGAAGAACGTCGCGGCCGGACGGTCGAACCGCACGGACTCAAGCAGCGGGGCCAAGGACGTCGAGATGGTCATAGAGCAGGTCCAGTATCGCCGTGAGAAGCAGCCGTTGACCGGCCTTGTTGAGCGAAAGCCCCGTGCGCGCCGGGGCAAGTCCGGTGATCGACACGCCGGCAAGCTGCGCCCGCCCGGTGGCACGCAGCCAGGCACGCGCCTCCCGCAGCCCCATGCCGTCGAACCGGCTTGCGTGGCGGGCGCCGTGCCACGGGGCGCCGATGTCCGCAAGGTCGAGCGCGACGTGCGCCGGCCCAGTCCCCGCGGCGCCGCACGGCCGCAGCAGCGCCACCGGCCGCCCGAGCGCCCGCGCGCACCCGTCCCGGCATGCGGCCGCCAGGGCGAGCGGCCCGCCCAACAGCAGCGGAACGGCGCCCCGCCCGGCAATGGCGGCGCAGGCGTCCCGCACCGCCTCCGCACCGGCGGGATCGAGGTCGCCGAGATCGACCAGCCGCCCCGCCAACGCGCCGGTATCCAGCGGGCGCCGCCGATCGACGTCCATCGGACGCGCCATGCCGGCGGCAAAATGCGAGCCGAAATAGGCCGACGTCTCCCGCAGCGCGCGCGGCCCCAGCCCGGTGTCCTCGTCATCGGCATCCCCGTCGACGGCCGCCCCGAAGGCCGCGACCATCCCCGGCCGCAACCCGTCGATCGTACCCCCCGGCACGCGCAGGAACGGCAGCAGCCCGGCCATCCGCGGCAGCGGCGCATCCAGCAACGTCACGGCGCAAGCCACGCGACGACGGCGGCGAGCACGTGCAGGCCAACCGCCGCCTCCCGCCGCCCCGACACATCCAGCGCGGGCGCCAGGCCGCACACATGCACGCCGCCCACCCGCGCCGCATCCAGCCCGGCAAGCCCGGTCCGCATCGCGCACAGCGGCCAGTCGGACCGCAAGACATCGCCGGCCAGCGCCGAGACATCGATCGCAAGCCCCGTGCGCGCCGGCAATCCAGGCGGGGCCGCCGGCGGACGCCACACCGCGCACTCCCCGAACAGCGCGGCAAAAGCCGGACCAAGCCCGTCCGCGCCCCCGACGACGACGGGAACTCCAGCCGCATCGAGGACCATCGCAAGCTGCTCCACCAGCGCCGCCGCATGCCGGGCGGGTTCCAGCGGAAACACGTTCAGATCCCCCAGGTCGCGACACCGCGCAGGGGCCGCCACCCCGGCGCTGGCATACCGCATCTGCCGCGCCGCGAACCGCGCGCCGAACCGCGCGCCGGCATCGAAGAACAGGCCCAGCAGGCAGACATCCCCCGCCCGCACCTCCGCAAGCGTCGCCGCCTGTGCCCCAAGCAAGGTGGGCGCAGCCCGGAACCGAAGCGCTCCGCTCATGGGACGGCCGCCAACCGGCCCAGAACCTCGGCGGCGATGCGCTCGGAATGGCCGCGCGGGTCACGGTGGGGCGCCAGGTTGCACAGCGCGATCGCGACGGGCCGCACGCGGGCCGCCACGCGATCCACGGCGGCGAACAGCTCCATCGGCGTCATGCCGCCCACGTTCAGCCCGTCCGTCCCGGCGGCATACCCGGTATCGACGACGCCCAGGTCCACCACGACCACCGCCCGCGTCCCCGGCAGGGCCGCCAACGCCTGCCCCAGCCGCTCCGCCCCGGCCCGCGCCGGCACGATGCCGCCCCCCGCCGCGCGCCACCCGTCATGGTCGCGGCGCCCGACCAGCCCGTGCGTGCCGATCGCGAGCAGCCCCGCGGCCCCGGCCGGCGGGATCGGCAAGCGCCCCGACAGCAGCACCAGCGCCGCCGCCCCTTCCGTCGACGCAGAAGCAGCGAACGCCATCGCGCCCGCATCGTCCCCGCCCACCTGCACCGGGCAGAAACCCTCCCGCACCAGCGCGGCGACCGGCGCCCCGCCCGGCCGGCAATCCCCAAGGTCGATCCCGGCCAACGGCGGCAGCAGCAGGCTCGCGTCACGCACCGCCCGCGCCGCATCGGGGTCGGAGATCAGGCCATGGAACGCCACCCCGCCACCGGCAAGGCCGCCCGGCCGCAGCCCATGCGCCACCCCCTCCGCCACCCCCCACCGATGCACCGGGCGCGCGACCATCAGCCGTCCCGCCGCGCCCGCGCGCCGAACACCTGCACCGCCACCAGCGCCACGACGGAAATGCCGACCAGGCAGGTCGAGATCGCGGCGATCGTCGGGTCGATCTGGTCCCGCAGCGCGTTGAACATCCGCCGCGTGATCGTCGCGTTGTCCCCGCCCGACACGAACATCGCCACAACGACCTCGTCCAGCGACGTGATGAACGCCAGGAACGCGCCCGTCTGCACCGAGAACCGGATCTGCGGCAGCGTCACCGTCAGGAACGCCCGCACCCGCGGCGCGCCCAGGCTGCGCGCCGCCAGCTCTTGCGCCGGGTCCGCCGCCCGCAGCCCGGCCAGCACCGTCACCACCACGAACGGCACCGCCAACGCCACATGCGCCAGCACGACGCCCGCGAAGCTGTAGTTGAGGTCGAGCAGCGCATACAGATGGAACACGCCCACCGCGACCAGGATGGACGGCACGATCAGCGGCGCCACGATCACCACCTGCAACGCCCCCCGCAACCGGGGCGAGGCCGCGTCCAGCCCATACGCCGCCGCAACCCCCAGCGGCGTGGCGATCGCCGCGGTCGCCAGCGCCGCCAGCAGCGACGTCCGCGTCGCGTCCATCCACGGCGTCGATCCGAAATACGCGTGGTACCAGCGCAGCGACCACGCCCGCGGCGGGAACTCCAGATACGCAGCGTCCGAGAACGACATCGGGATCACGATCAGCGTCGGCAGCATCAGGAACACGAGGATCGCCCCGCACGCGACCGACAGCAGCACGGGCGGGCGCGACGGCATCAGCGCACGAACAGCCGGTCGAGCCCGAAGGCCCGCTGCAACACCCACATCAGCAGCAGCGCGGCCGCCAGCAGCACCGCCCCCAACGCGCTCGCCGCGCCCCAGTTGGTATACAGGTTGATCGTCGCCTCGATCCGCTGCGCGATCATCTGCACCCGCCCGCCGCCCAGCAGCGCCGGCGTCACGTAGAACCCCAGCGACAGGATGAACACCAGCACCACCCCCGCGAACAGCCCCGGCAGCGACATCGGCACGAACACCCGCCAGAACGCCCCCGCCGGCGACGACCCGAGCCCCACCGCAGCCCGAACCAGGTCGCCATCGATCGCCCGCATCGCCGCATACAGCGGCAGCACCAGGAACGGCAGCATGATGTGCACCATCCCGATCACGCTGCCGGCCAGGTTGTTCGCAAGCTGCAGCGGCGCGTCGATCACCCCCAGCGCCTGCAACGCCTGGTTCACGATCCCCCGCCGTTGCAGCAGCACCAGCCACGCATAGGTCCGCACCAGCACCGACGTCCAGAACGGCAGCAGCACGAAGATCATCAGCACGCCCGCGACCCCCGGCGAAAGCCGGCTCAGCCAATACGCCAGCGGATAGCCCAGCACGACGCAGATCAGCGTCACGGCCAGGCTGATCTCGAACGTGATGACATAGGTGTCGAGGTACAGCGCCCCCAGCACCCGCGCGTAATTGTCGAGCGTGAACGACCCGGCACGGTCCAGGAACGACAGCGCGAACAGCCACAGCACCGGCAGGACCACGACGCCGCCCACGGCCAGCAGCGCCGGCGCCGACAGGCCCATCAGCCCCGCCCGCTCCCGCCGTCCCTCCGCGGCCAGCAGGCCGGCGTTCGTCATGCCGGCACGATGACGGTGTCGGCCGCCGCCAGCCGCAGCACCATCGCGGCGCCCGGCAGCGGCGCGGCGGCGCGCCCGGCCGGAAGGCAGGCCGCCAGGTCCGGTCCGCCCTCGACCGCGACCAGCGCCAACAACGAGTCGCCGCGATAGATGACGTCGCGCACGGTCCCATGGAACAGGTTGTCGTCCGCCGCGGCGGCCTCGCCGGCCGGGCCGATCGCCTCGGGCCGGATCACCAGATGGAACGGCCCCGCCCCGGCCGGCACGGCGGCGTGCAACGCCTGCCCCCGCAGCCGCGCGACGCCGCCCGACACCTCCACCGGCATCGTCACCGACTCACCCACGAAATCGGCCACGAACAGGCTCCGCGGCCGGCGGTACAACCCCTCCGGCGTGTCCAGTTGCACGATGCGCCCGCGGTCCAGCACCGCGATGCGGTCCGACATCGTCAGCGCCTCCCGCTGGTCGTGCGTCACGTAGACGATCGTCGCGCCCAACTGCCGGTGCAGCGCCTTCAGCTCGATCTGCATGTGCTCGCGCAGCTTCTTGTCCAGCGCGGAAAGCGGCTCGTCCATCAGGATCACCTGCGGCCCGAACACCATCGCCCGCGCCAGCGCGACCCGCTGCCGCTGCCCGCCCGAAAGCTGGCCCACCCGCCGCGCGCCGAACCCCGCCAACTGCACCATCGCCAGCGCCGCCTCCACCCGGCGCCGCTGCTCCTCCCGCCCCACGCCCCGGATCCTCAACGGATACGCGACGTTCTCCGCCACCGACAGGAACGGGAACAGCGCATAGCTCTGGAAGACCATGCCGACGCCGCGCTTGTGCGCCGGCAGCGTCACGACCTCACGCTCGCCGAAGCGGATGCTGCCTGCGTCCGGCCGCACGAACCCGGCCAGCGCCATCAGCAGCGTCGTCTTGCCGGACCCCGACGGCCCCAGCAGCGTCATGAACTCCCCGGCCTCGATCGCGAGCGACACGTCGTCCAGCACCGGGACCGGCCCGTACGACTTGCGCAGCCCCTCGATCACGACCGGCAGCGGCGCCGGCACGGGCGTCAGCCGCGGCCCTGGATCAACCGGTCGAACCGCTCCGACAGCACATCGAGCTGGCCCACGTAGAAGTTCGGATCGACCAGCAGCTGCTTCCCGTAATTCTCGGGATACGTGTTGATCTTCCTGATCTCCGCGTCGGTCAGGATGCCCGTGTCGAACGCCCGCACGTTGACGGGACCCAGCGGCATCAGCTTCGCAAGCCGGGCCTGCGCCTCGGCGCCCAGCATCGCGTCGATCAAGGTCATGGCGTTCGCCCGGTTCGGCGCCCCGGCCGGCACCAGCAGCCCGTCGATGTCCATCGTGCCGCCGTCGAAGCGGTAGCCGACCTTGCGGCCCGACGCGATGACGCTCTCCACCCGGTTATGCCCCATGTGGATGATGTCCACCTCGCCGTCCCGCAGCAACTGCGCCGACTGCGACCCGCCCCGGTACCAGACCGTGACGTGCGGCACGATGACGGCCAGCTTCCGCCACGCCCGCTCCTGCCCGTCCTTCGTCGCCAGCACCTTGTACACGTCGGCGATCGCCACCCCGTCGGCCATCAGCGCCGCCTCGAGCGCGTAGTTCACCTTGCCGTACATCGACCGCTTGCCCGGATACTTCGCCACGTTCCAGAAATCCGCCCAGGTCTGCGGCCCGTTGCTGCCATAGGTATCGACCTGGTAGGCGATCACCTTGGTGAAGTTGATGAACCCGACATAGTGGCTGTTGATCAGCTCCTTGCCGATGCCGTCGGTCTTGACCACGGCATAGTCGATCGGGTCCAGCATCCGGTCCCGCTTCAGCGTCTCGCAGGTCGGCAGCTCCTGCTCGGTCACGTCCCACGCCACCCGGCGCGCCGTGATCTGCGCCCGCACGTCCTGGATGCCGTTGGTCGTGTCCTCCTTGACCGTAAGCCCGGTGCCGCGCGCCGCCGGCTCCAGCATCGCACTGCGCAGCGCGTCCTGGAACGCACCGCCCCAGGACGCGAACACGACCGGCCCACGCCCCTGCGCCCGGGCCAGGCCAGGCACGGCCATCCCGGCCAGAAGCGCCGCCAGGGACCGGCGTGTCGGCTGAAAGCTCTTCATGCTCGGCTCCTGACGTTTCACGGTACGCAACGCCGTTCCATTTCTGTCCAGCGACATACCCCGTGTCAAGCAGAAACAAGGCGGGACCAGCCACCGCTCCGTCCGCAGTCGGGAAACCGCGCCGGCTACGGCTTCATCAGGTCACGGCCGCGCTGGTCCATGGGCCGGACCCGGCCGCCATTGCCGCCTATCCCCCACGCACCACCAGCACATGCGGCAATGCCGCCGACTCCACTGCCTTCCCCGCCCAAACCCCCCGCAACGCCGCCGTCGCCGCCGGCCCGAACAGCGCATACGGCACCCGCACCGAACTCAGCCACGGCGCCACCCAGTCGTTCAACGGATTGTCGTCGAACCCGACCACAACGACGTCGTCCGGCACCTTCAACCCGGCCTGCAGCAGCGCCCGGTGCGCCCCATACGCAATCAGATCGCTGGAGCAGAACAGGCCGCACCGCACCCCCAATCGCCCGGATTCCAGCAGCCGCCCCACCCCCTCGAACCCGATCCGCACGTGCTCCACCCCCGCGACCGTCAGCACCGCCCCCGACGGCAGCGCCACCCCTGCCTCCGCCAGCGCCCCCAGGAACGCCGAAACCCGCGCCGCCGTCGCCGAAGACCCCAGCGCCCCGTGCAGCACCCCCGCCACCGGCAGCCCGGCTCGCACGAAATACCCCGCGACCTCTATGCCCGCCGCCCGGTCGTCGATCCCCACGAACCCGTGCGCCCCGCCCGCCGGATCCCGCCGGTTCACGAACAGCGTCGGCTCCCCCGCCGCCAGATGCCGCACCAGCCCCGGACTCGCCACCGCCCCCAGCAGCACCGTCGCCCGAACCCCGTGCGCCCGCATCTCCCGCAGATGCTCGTCCTGCACCACCGCGTCGTCATGCGTGTCGCACAGCGCCATCGCCAGGCCGTCCGACCGCAGCGCCGCCTCGACCGAAGCCGCGATCGCCGCCAGCGCCGGGTTGGCGAGGTTCGGCGCCAGCACCGCCACCAGCCGTCCCCGCCCCTGCCGCAGCGCCTGCCCCGCCGCCGCCGGCCGCCACCCCAACGCCGCCGCCGCCGACTGCACCCGCAGCACCGTCGCGGCCCCCGCCTTCCCCGGCACGCCGCCCATCACCCGCGACACCGTCGCGACGCTGCATCCCGCCGCCGCGGCGACATCCGTGATCGAAGGAGGCTTGGCACCAACCATGAAACGTCCTTGCATCACGGCGCTGCACAGAGATAGGCTAAGGAAAACGTTTAACCATAACCGGAGGAAACCACCATGCGGCCATCACGCCGGCTGCTGCTCGGCGCAGCCCTCGCCACACCCTTCATCCGCCCCGCCGCGGCCCAGTCCCGCACCCTCCAGATCTGGCACGACCTGGGCGAGAACGGCACCAAATGGTTCGCCGACGTCGCCACCGCCTTCGCCGCCGAAGAGTCGGGCATCCAGATCCGCGCCATCTCCTACCCCACCGACCAGTGGTTCGGCCGCTCCATCGGCGCGCTGAACACCGACACCGCCCCCGACCTCCTGTTCAACAACTACGAGCGCGTCATCCGCGTCGCGACGCAGACCGGCAAGGTCGCCGACCTCCGCCCCGTGCTCGACGCGATCGCCGACCGCGGCGCCTACCTGTCCGAGGACGACCTCCGCGTCGCCACCTACGCCGGCCGCATGATCATCCTCCCCGTCCAGCGCGTGCAGATGGCCTTCGGCGTTCGCAAATCCTGGCTCGAGAAGGCCAACGAGTCCTTTCCCCGCACCTGGGACGACGCCCGCCGCATCGGCCTGAAGTTCCAGCAGGACAGCGCCGGCCGCCAATTCGGCATGGCCCTCCAGGCGGCGAAGCCCCGCGACCTCGTCCACATGCTCGACCTCTTCACCTTCGGCGCCGGCCTCCGCCATACCCTCGTCGATCCCGATGGCCAGGTGGTCCTCGACGACCCCGCCCACGCCCGAATCCTCGTCGACTTCCTCCGCGCCTTCACCGCCGAACGCCTCGTCGCCCCCGACACCATCAACCACTCCTTCGGCGAGATGTACCAGATGATCGAGGGCGGGCGCGCCGGCATGTTCCGCGTCGGCGACTGGAACGTCGCCAAATGGGACGGCCCGGCCACCCTCAAGGGCGATTTCGCCGTCGGCCCCTGGCCCACCCACGCCGATGGCCAGCAGGGCCGGGTCGTCATCGGCGGCATGCGCGGCGTCGCGGTCCCCGAAAACGGCAAGCAGCGCGAACTCGCCACCAAACTCGCCGCCTTCCTCCTCACCAAGCCCGCCCAGCAGGCCAGCCTGAAGCACGTCGGCGCCGCCGTCCGCAAGGACCTCGACCTCGACGGCCTCTCCGACCGCCAGCGCCAGTTCGCGAAACCCGAATGGCCGCTGACCGCCTACGACTTCCCCGAGGCCGCCCTCCCCTGGTACCCCGAGCTGGAGGCCGCCTACCACCGCCGACTTCTCGCGATCATCGCCGCCCCGCCCGCGGACCTCGCCGCCACCATCCCCCAACTCGCCGCCGACATGCGCGCCCAGGCAAAGACCCTGGCCGACCAGAAGAAAAGCTGACCCACCGCCACGCGTCATGGCCGGGCTTGTCCCGGCCACCCCACGTCGCCCCGCCGCCGCAGGCCATCCCAGTGACCAGAACCCTCCCCCGCGACACCGCCTTCTACCTCTTCGCGCTCCCCTTCGCGGCGCTCACGGCCGTGTTCGGCATCTGGCCCATCCTGCTCTCCATCCGCGTCAGCTTTGCCCCCTCCGCCACCGCCCTCCGCCCCGACCCGGGCTGGACCGGCCTCGCCAACTACGCCGCCGTGCTCGCCGACCCTCTTTTCCTCGATTCCATGCTCCGGACCCTCGGCTACACCGCCGCGGCCGTCGTCGTGAACCTCACCTTCGCCCTCGCCTACGCCATGCTGCTCGACGGCCCCGCCCTCGGCCGCGGCCGGCCCTTCTTCAAGCTCGCCGTCTTCCTCCCCGTCGTCACCCCGGACGTCGCCGGCTACGTCGTCTGGCGCTGGCTCTACGACCAGAGCTTCGGCGCCGTGAACGCGGCCCTCGCACTGATCGGACTCCCCGGCTTCGGCGGCCTCGCCTCCCCCACGACGGCCATCCCCGCCGTCCTCGTCGCCGAACTGTGGCACCACGCCGGCTTCTACGTCGTCGTCTTCCTCGCCAACCTCGCCGTGCTCGACAAGGCGCTGACCGAGGCCGCGAAGATGGACGGCGCCGGGCCATGGGCGCGCTTCCGCCACGTCGTCCTGCCGCAGATGCGCCCCTCCCTCGCCGTCAACGGCGTCTACGCCCTAATCCAGTTCCTCAAGACCTTCACCGTCGTCGTCGTCATGACCAAGGGCGGCCCCGCCGACACCACCAACTTCGTCAGCTACTACGCGTACCAGCTCTTCGACGCCGCCCAGTACGGCCGCGCCACCGCCATGGCCACCATCCTGTTCGGCGTCGTCGGCGTCGTCGCCCTGTCCGCCTACGCCGCCGCCGAGCGCGGCCGCACATGACGCGCCCCCTCCGCCTCCTCGCCTGGGCCGCGGCCCTCATGGTCAGCGCCCTCTTCCTCTACCCCTACCTCTGGATGCTCTCCGGCGCCTTCCGCTCGGCCGAGGAGATGCTGGGCGCCCCCCTCGCCCTCTGGCCCGAACACCCCAACCTCGACGCCTTCCGGGCCATCGCCGAACCCGGCGGCGTCCCGCTCTGGCGCGTCACCGTCAACTCCGTCGCCATCACCATCGCCTCCGCCGCCCTCTCGGTGACCGTCACCGCCCTCGGCGCCTACGCCGTCGTCCGTCGCCCCCGCCTCCTCGCCTTCCGCATCCTGCGCGCAGGCTTCCTCACCGTCGCGATGTACCCCTACATGCTCCTCGTCATCCCCGTGTACTTCGTCATGCACCGCCTGGGCCTGCTCGGCTCCTACGCCGGCATCGTCCTCTTCCTCTCCCTCGGGCCCGTGCAGTTCTTCCTGTTCGAGCAGTTCTTCCGAACCATCCCGCACGAGGTGCTGGAAGCCGCAAACGTCGACGGCGCCAGTGAATGGACCACGCTGTTCCGCATCGTGCTGCCCATCGCCCGCCCGATCGTCGCCACCGTCACGATCATCACCGTCCTGCTCAACTGGGCGCAGTGGTTCCCCGTGCTCGTCATCTCCGCCACCCCCGACACCTACACCCTCCCCGTCGCCCTCCTGAACCTGAACGGCGAGCTCGGCACCTCCTTCCAGGCCGTCATGGCCATGGCCGTCCTCGCCACCCTGCCCCCCGCCGCACTCTTCCTGGTCGCCCAACGCCGCGTGATGGGCGGCATGGCGGAAGGAGCCGTAAAGGGATGAACACCGACGCCGCCCTGAAGGCCCGCATCGACGCGGCCCGCACCCGCACCCTCGCCTGGCTCGCCGCCATGCAGGCGCCCGGCCACGACCCCGGCATCAGCCGCATCAGCGCCGCCCATGACCCCGCGACCTGGCCCGGCGTTCTCCTCCCCGGCACCTACAACGCCATCATGTGCCGCGACCTCCTCGGCGCCCTCGATGGCGTCGATCGCCCCGCCGTCCAATCCTGGCTCCTGCACAGCCGCCTCCCCGACGGCCGCTTCCGCATCCGCGGCATGTCCCCCGCCGACGTCTACAAGAAGCCCGACGCCGCCGAGACCTGGCGATACCTCGACTGGCACGCCACCAACTACGCCATCGGCGCCATCGAGGCCCTGAACCCCCACGCCACCCCCCGCCTCGACTTCGCGCGCCCCTACCTCGACCCCACAACCCTCAAGGCTTGGCTCGCCGACCGCGACCTCCGCGACCCCTGGCTGGAGGGCAACAACCAGGTCAACCTCGGCTCCTTCCTCCTGCTGATGCGCCGCCACACCCTCGCCGACCCCGCCGCCATCGACACCGCCCTCGGCATCGTCTTCGACTGGCACGACCGATTGCAGGAACCCGCCACCGGCTTCTGGGGCGTGGGCCAGCTCTCCGACGACACGATGGCCCTTCATGCCATGGCCGGCTCCATGCACGACTTCCACCTCTACTACGCCGCCGGCCGCACCCTCCCCTACCAGGCCCGATCCATCGACTGGGCCCTGTCCCGCCCGCCCGAGATCGTCTCCGCCTGCATCGACGTCGATCTCGTCGACCTGCTCGCCCACGGCCACCGCATGCTGGACCACCGCCGGGCCGAGACGGAAACCTGGTTCCGCGCCCTCCTGCCCCGCCTCCTCGCCTTCCAGGACGACGACGGCGGCTTTGCCGACGAGCTGCACGGCACCCGCCGCCAGGACGGCTGGATCCGCGGCTATAGCGAGCCCCAAGGCATCTCCAACACCTTCGCCACCTGGTTCCGCTGGATCGCCATCGCCTTCATCGCCGACACGCTCTGGCCCGGCTGGCGCACCTGGCGCTTCCGCCGCACCCCCGGACTCGGCTACCGCATGGAGCATCCGGCATGACCGAAGACCCCTTCGCCCACCTCCACGACGAAACCTACGCCGACGCCTTCGCCGCGCGCCGCGCCACCTGGCGAACCCTCGTCCACACCGGCGGCCGAACCCTCCAACCCCTCTCCGGCGAATGGCACTTCACCCCTGACCTGTTCGACGAAGGCCTCCGCCAACGCTGGTACGCGAACACCCCCGCCCCCCTCGCCAACTGGACCATCCCCCGCGACGCCGATCTCTGGGCCTCCGACCCCCTCCCCGTCCCGGGCTGCTGGACCGCATCCCCCGCCCACCCCGAATGGCGCCATTTCGAGGGCGCTGCCTGGTACGCCCGCACCTTCGACCACCGCCCCGACCCGGCCCACCCCCGCCTCGTCCTCCGCGTCGGCGCCGCCGCCCACGCCGCGCTCGTCTTCCTCAACGGCCACTTCCTCGCGTCCCACGAAGGCGCCAGCACCCCCTTCTGCGTCGAACTCACCGCCCACCTGCAGCCCGGCGCCAACCACCTCCTGATCCAGGTCGACAACCGCCGCCGCCCCGACCGCGTGCCCATGAACCACTTCGACTGGTTCAACCACGGCGGCCTCCACCGCGACGTCGCCCTCATCCCCCTCCCCCAGGTCTTCATCCGCCGCTTCGCCCTCTGGCGCGCCGAAGGCGGCATCGGCGTCGAACTCCAGCTCAGCGACCCCGCCGCCGGCCCCGCCACCATCGAACTCCCGGCCCTGAACCTCCGCACGACCATCCAGATCGAGGCTGGCCAGGCCACCGCCCTGATCCCCGCGACGCCCGACCCCTGGTCCCCCGAAACCCCGATCCTCTACGACGCCCGCGCCACCTTCGCCGACGACACCGTCGCCGACCGCATCGGCTTCCGCACCCTCTCCACCAGCGGTGGCGACATCCTGCTCAACGGCGCCCCCCTGTTCCTCCGCGGCGTCTGCGTCCACGAGGACGACCGCGACACCGGCCGCGTCGCCACCCCGTCCGACATGCGCCGCCGCGCCGCCCACGCGAAGCAGCTCGGCTGCAACGCCCTCCGCCTCGCCCACTATCCCCACCACGAGGACATGGCCGCCATCGCCGACGAAACCGGGCTCCTCCTCTGGTCCGAAATCCCCGTCTACTGGGCCATCGAGTTCGAAAACCCCGCCACCTACGAAGATGCCGAGAACCAGCTCCTGGAACTCGTCGAACGCGACCGCAACCGCGCCAGCGTCGCACTCTGGGGCGTCGGCAACGAGAACGCCGACACCGACGCCCGCTACGCCTTCATGTCCCGCCTGGCCGAGGCCGCCCGCGCCGCCGACCCCACCCGCCTCGTCGCCGCCGCCTGCCTCATCAACCGCGAACGCTTCCGCGTCGAGGACCGCCTCGCCGCCCACCTGGATGTCGTCGGCGTCAACGAATACTTCGGCTGGTACGAGCCGGGCTTCGAGGGCCTGGACCGCCTCCTCGCCAACACCCGACCCGGCAAGCCCCTCGTCATCAGCGAAACCGGCGCCGACGCCCTCGCCGGGCACCGCGGCGACCCCGCGCAGCTCTTCACCGAGGACCACCAGGCCGCCGTCTACCGCGGCCAGATCGACGCCGTCACCCGCCACGCCACCCTCGTCCGGGGCTTCTTCCCCTGGCTCCTCTACGACTTCCGCAGCGAACGCCGCCAAACCCCCATCCAACGCGGCTGGAACCGCAAAGGCCTGATCGCCGAGGACAAGGACACGAAGAAACTCGCCTTCGACGTCCTCGCAGAATGGTATTCGTCCTTGCGGCGCCACCCGTAAGGCACGTCATCCCCGGGCTTGACCCGGGGACCTCGTCCCAGCGGAGACTGAAACGTCAAAGCACCTCACACCCAAGCGCAGCCCCTGCTACCATCCCCCGATGATCTCCCGCCGCACCCTCGCCGCCACCCTCCTCGCCCCCCTTGTGGCCCGCGCCCAAACTCCAGAAAACACCCTCGACCGCATCCGCCGCACGAGGACCATGCGCATCGGCGCCGTCGCCGGGCAGCCACCCTATAGCTGGAAAGACCTCGCCACCGGCGAATGGCACGGCTTCCTCCCCCAGATCAGCCGCGAACTCGCCGCGGAACTCGGCGCCACCATCCAGCCCGTCGAATCCACCTGGGGCAGCGGCGTGCTCGACCTGCAGGCCAACAAGGTCGATATCTTCTTCGGCCTCGCCCCCACCCCGGCCCGCGCCCTCGTCGTCGACTTCACGAAGCCCCTCTACCAGAACGCCTTCGCCCTCATCGCCCGCAAGGGCTTCGAACCGAAGACCTGGGCCGACCTCGACGACCCCGCCATCCGCATCGCCATCGAACTCGGCACCTCCTACGACCAGAGCATCCCCCAACTCTGCCCCAAGGCCACCGTCCTCCGTCTCCGCACCAACAACGAGGCGCTGCTCACGGTCCAAAGCGGCCGCGCCGACTGCCAGATCATCGTCGTCGTCTTCGCCCTCACCACCCTCACCCGCAACCCCGGTTTCGGCCACCTCGTGGTGCCCGAGCCCGTCTTCGGCGCCACCACCAACGCCGTCGTCGCCAAGGAACCCGACCCGGCCTTCCGCACCTACGTCGACGCCTGGATCGACCGCCGCCGCGCCGCCGGGGAACTCCGCGCCGCCCTCGTCCGCAACCTCGAACTGTCCGGCGTCTCCGCCGACCTGGTTCCGAAGCAGCTCCTTTTCTAACCCCCCGGCACCTCCACCCGGAACACCGCCCCCACGTCTCCAACCAGCGTCACGCTCCCCCCCGCCGCGGCCACGATCGCCCGCGCGATCGGCAACCCCAGCCCCGTCCCGCCCAGTTCCCGGGCCGTCGTGAAGAACGGCTCGAACACCCGCCCCCGGTTCGCCGCCGAAATCCCGGACCCGTCATCCGAGACCTCGATCCAGGTCCGCCCGCCCTCCGCCCCCACCTGCACCGCCACGCCGCCCCCGCCCCCGCCATGCGCGACCGCGTTGTCCAGCAGGCACCCCACCACCGCCTCCAGTGCATCGGCCGGCAACGCCGCAGTCTCGTCGCCCACCCGCATCGCCACGCCTGGATACCGCTCGGCCAACCGCCCCAGCACCGCGACCACCGTGCACGCCCCGCCCCCCGGCCGCATCATGTCCGCCCGCGCCAGGTCCAGCAGCCGCCGCACCAGCCGGTCCAGCCGCGCCACCCCATCCCCCACCACCGCCAGCAGCCGCGCCCGCTCCGCCACCGGCAACGTCTCATCCTCCAGCAGCTCCGCCGCCCCGCGCAGCGCCGCCAACGGCGTCTTGAACTCGTGCGACACGCTGGCCGCGAACGCGCCGATATACCGCGCCCGCTGCTCCAGCGTCGCCGCCATCCGCGTCAGCGCCTCCGACAGCTCCGCCACCTCCCGCGTTCCCGGCCGGGCCAACGCGACGACCGTGCCCCCCCGCGCCGCCGCCCGTGCCTGCGCGACCACCAGCGCCAACGGCCGAGTCACCAGCCGCGACAACCCCGCCGCCAGCCCCGCCCCCGCCGCCAGCAACGCCACCGCCAGCCCCGCCAGCTCCCACCGCTTCCCCCAAGCCGCCTGCCCCACATCCCGCGGCGTCCGCGACAGCACGACCGCCCCCGCCCCCCCCGCGCTCCCCCCCACC